>NZ_RSCK01000012.1:0-131579 GCF_003991895.1 Chroococcidiopsis cubana SAG 39.79 | reverse complement strand
CTTCCTTGTCCCCCTTCGCCCCCTAATCCCCACTCCCTTCGGTCGCGGGGAAGAGCGAGTTCCCCCTTGTCCCCCTTGTCCCCCTTGTCTTTCTTCCCTGCTCCCTACTCCCTTTTTTACGCAATACTGGAACAAGAAGCTAAAAAGCGGAACGCAGAGTAATGGAAATTCGAGCGATTGATACACCACTTCTAGACTGGGCTGGAGATGCTCTTGCCCTTGGTTTATTTGAGGATGCTGTAGAATTGACAGGCGAACTGGCAGAGCTGGACGGAAAATTTGCTGGGGCGATCGCGGAACTAATCGCAGATACGGAGTTTAAGGCGAAAGAAGGTAGTACGGCGGTGACGCGGGTTAGCGGTGGTAGCGCCGTCCGCAAAGTCATATTGGTAGGACTGGGTAAGCCAGATGGACTAAAAATAGATAGCTGGCGTAAAGCAGCTGCGGCAGTGGCGCGGTTAGC
This sequence comes from Chroococcidiopsis cubana SAG 39.79, assembly GCF_003991895.1. NCBI lineage: Bacteria > Bacillati > Cyanobacteriota > Cyanophyceae > Chroococcidiopsidales > Chroococcidiopsidaceae > Chroococcidiopsis > Chroococcidiopsis cubana. Next base: position 131,116 of record NZ_RSCK01000012.1, on the reverse strand, counting down.
GAAAAAGGAACGGTGTAAAACTTTAGGAATTAGCTTGCCAGCGTGGAATAACGATCCGACTGCAACGGCTCAAGCTTTGGCTGAGGGAATTCAACTGGCTTTATTTCAAGATAATCGGTTTAAGTCAGAACCAGAAGAGAAACCGCCAACTGTAGAGCGAGTTGACTTACTAGGGTTGGGCAGTCAAGATGATGCTGTTACCCGTGCCAGCCAGATTGCTTCGGGTGTAATTTTGGCGCGGGAATTGGTGGCTGCTCCAGCTAATGCCGTAACACCAGTCACAATGGCAGAAACAGCACAGGCGATCGCCTCCGAACACGGATTGGCGGTTGAAATTCTCGAACGGGAAGATTGTGAAAAGTTAGGTATGGGCGCGTTTTTAGGTGTTGCCCAAGCTTCGGAGTTGCCTCCCAAATTCATCCACTTGACCTACAAACCCGATGGTACGCCTAAGCGCAAGCTGGCGATTATTGGTAAGGGCTTAACCTTCGATTCTGGCGGCTTGAATATTAAGGGCGCTGGCAGCGGGATTGAAACGATGAAAATGGATATGGGTGGTGCTGCGGCGACTCTAGGGGCAGCTAAAGCGATCGCGCAACTGAAGCCCGATGTAGAAGTGCATTTTATCAGCGCTGCTACTGAGAACATGATCAGCGGTCGTGCCATGCACCCTGGCGATATCCTCAAAGCCTCAAATGGCAAGACGATTGAAGTGAATAACACCGATGCTGAAGGACGGTTGACTTTAGCAGATGCGCTGGTGTTTGCTGAAAAATTAGGCGTAGATGCGATCGTTGACTTAGCTACTTTAACTGGTGCTTGCATTGTCGCCTTGGGAGATGAGATCGCGGGATTATTTACTCCCCACGATGCTTTAGCTCATGAAATCCAAGCTGCTGCTGAGATTGCAGGCGAAAAGTTTTGGCGGCTACCTATGGAAGAAAAATATTTTGAGGGTTTGAAGTCTGGGATTGCCGATATGAAGAATACGGGTCCCCGTGCTGGTGGTTCGATTACCGCTGCCCTATTTCTCAAACAATTTGTTAAAGAAACTCCTTGGGTGCATTTGGATGTAGCTGGTCCTGTCTGGACGGACAAGGAAAATGGCTATAACAACGCTGGAGCAACCGGTTTTGGCGTAAGAACTCTGGTAAATTGGGTGTTGACTAACTAGATGTAAGATAAATTCCGTAGCCTGTGCTGTTGCACAGGCAAAACACCCTCAAACATATAATCCCAATGCTACCTGCGATTCCCGATTTGCCTTTGGCATGGCAATTTGCTTCTCCTGGACCAATTCTGGTACAAATTGGTCCTTTGACACTCCGATGGTATGGTCTGCTGATTGCCTCGGCTGTATTAATTGGAGTTACTCTATCGCAATATTTGGCTAAACGCCGTCACGTTAACCCCGATATTATTGGCGATGTAGCGATTTGGTTAGTCGTGGGAGCGATCCCTGCTGCCCGCTTGTACTATGTATTATTTGAGTGGTCGAACTATGCTAACAATCCAGGTAAGATCTTTGCGATCTGGGAGGGTGGAATTGCCATTCATGGTGCAATCATAGGTGGAGTTATCGCAACTTTAATCTTTTGTCGGTTACGCAAGATTTCTTTTTGGCAAGTAGCCGATCTGATTGCTCCTTCGCTGATTTTAGGACAGGCGATCGGACGGTGGGGAAATTTTTTCAATTCTGAAGCCTTTGGTAGCCCTACAAATTTACCTTGGAAACTCTATATTCCTCCTAGCAACCGTCCGCCTGGATACGGAAATTTTGAATACTTTCATCCTACGTTTCTCTACGAATCGTTATGGAATTTAATGGTATTCGGGCTCTTAATGTATTTGTTTTTCCGCAGCTTACAAGGATTGCGTTTGAAGACTGGCACGCTATTTTTAACCTACATGGTAGCTTATAGCTTAGGGCGCTTTTGGATTGAAGGATTGCGTACCGATAGTTTAATGCTAGGACCGTTGCGGATGGCTCAAATGGTGAGTCTAGTAGGAGTTGGCATCGGGTTATTAGGGCTTGCTTGGTTATATATTTATCGTCGTTCATTACCAGATGTTGCGCCTCCAGTTACAGCACCAGAACCAAGGATAGAAGTCTCCAAGCGCTGAATCTTAAGAAAAAAAAGCCCTAAGGGCTGAATTTAGGTCTTACTTATGATGCAGCATCTACCAATAGGTATCTTCATCGTGAAGTGACTCGACTTCGGAAAAGAATGTGAAAATTTGGAGAAAATCTTAAATCTGCGATTACAAGCAGCTCTCGATCGCCTATGTCTAATACTTCTGAATCTACTATCGAGTTAAATCGCACATCAATTCCTACCCTCGCCCCAGGAGTATACATTGTAGGGGCAGGACCAGGCGATCCAGAACTTTTGACCGTTAAAGCCCAAAAGCTTTTAATGCAGGGAGATGTCATTCTTTATGCCGACTCCCTCGTACCGCGACAAATCTTAAAAATGTGCCGTCCAGAAGCAGAAATTATCCATACGGCAAATAAAACTTTAGAGGATATTCTACCCGTGATGGTGGCAAGAGTGCGATCGCATAAATCTGTGATCCGCCTGCAATCTGGAGATCCGAGTCTCTACAGCGCCATCCACGAACAAATACAAGCCCTCGCTGCCGCTGAAATTCCGTTTGAAGTCATTCCTGGGATCAGTGCCTTTCAAGCTGCTGCTGCCAAACTCAACGTTGAATTAACCGTCCCCGGACTCGTACAAACAATTATTCTTTGTCGCATTAGCGGACGCACGCAAGTTCCAGAAAGAGAAGAATTGTCATCCCTCGCCGCCCATCAAGCTAGTCTTTGCCTCTACCTCGCCGCCCGTCATGTAGAATCGGCACAAAGCCAATTATTGGCACACTACCCGTCAGAAACTCCCGTAGCAATTTGTTTTCGCTTGGGTTGGGAAGACGAAAGAATTTGTGTCACCACCCTTGACAAAATGGCGGAGACTACTCACAAAGAAAACCTAATTCGTACTACTCTTTACGTTATCAGTCCTGCACTAGGAGAAGTCACGGCAAGATCTCGCCTCTACCATCCCGAACATACCCACCTGTTTCGCCCTCAGCAAAAACTCAATCCATAATTACGGTCACTGATAAGTGATAACTTTGTACGGACGTTACATGTAACGTCTGTACACTGATAACTGTCCCCTGCGGTTCGATAAGATTTACTTAGTGAAGTAAAAATAACTGAGGGGAACGCGCCTTGCTAGACGAACAAGCCAAGAAAACCATGTTGCGGAAGATTCCGCACGGACTTTATGTATGTGGTGTGAAAGATGGAGAAGACGTGAATGGCTTCACTGCTAGCTGGATCATGCAAGCTTCTTTCAAACCACCTTTAATAGTCAATTGTGTCAAACAAGACTCCAAATCCCACGAAATGATTAAAACCAGTGGGGTATTTGCTATCAGTTTTCTCGATGCCGAACAAAAAGACATTGCCCAAAAATTCTTTCAACCCCAACGACGAGTAGGCAACAAATTCGACGATATTGAGTTTTATCTCGGTGAAACGGGGTGTCCGATCTTGACTGACTCTTTAGGCTATGTCGAGTGTCAAGTTGTTGGCGCGGTGGAAAAAGGCGACCATACAGTTTATGTTGGCGAAGTCATCGCTGCTGGCGTTCACCGTGAAGGAGACGCGCTGCGCTTGGAGACAACTGGCTGGCAATATGGAGGCTAGAAAGAGGACAAGGGAGACAAGGGAGACAAGGAAGCTATTCTAGTCACCAGCCACCAGCCACTAGTCACTTACTAACTATGCCATTAATTAAAGTCCAAACTTCGATCGCGACTCCTGCTGAATCTGACGTGGAAGCGTTGCTGAAAAGCCTATCTTCCATGTTGGCAAAACATACAGGTAAACCAGAATCATACGTAATGACAGCGTTTGAACCTGGTGTACCGATGACTTTTGCTGGAACGTTAGATCCAGTTTGCTATGTAGAAGTAAAAAGCGTTGGAGCAATGAAGCCAGAGCAAACTAAGGCAATGAGTCAAGACTTTTGCCAGCAGATTAACCAGGCGCTGGGTGTAGACAAAAATCGCATCTACATTGAATTTAATGACGCGAAAGGTTACATGTGGGGCTGGAATAGCTCGACTTTTGGATAGTCATCCACAATCGACCAATTTTTTGATAGGATATGTAAGCTCACTTCTAATGTAAGTGCAGCTTACTTTTTGTTAGGGTAGCAATGTTCTACCTTGACTTAGTTTCTGGATCCTTAGTTCAGTGGATAGAACAACCGATTTCTAATCGGTAAGTCAGAGGTTCGAGTCCTCTAGGATCCGTTTGATTCTCACAGGCTTATACAGACTTTGCCGAAGTGTGCGCCGCTTTCGAGGTAGGCTAGTGCTGCTCTGGCTTCGTGGAATGGAAAGACCCGATCTATAATCGGTTTCATTTGATGCAGCTTAATACTCCGATTCATGTCTTCAAATAAATCGCGAGAGCCTACATAAATACCTTGGACTCGGATATGTTTGAACAGGATTGAACCAGTGCTGACATCTCCTGCAATACCTGTAAGCACGCCAATCATCGCTACCTTACCGCCATAGCGCACGGCACGAAGGGATTTTGACAGCGTTCCCGATCCCCCAACTTCTACAACTAGATCTACACCTCTACCATCGGTCAATTTCTCAACTTTTTCATCCCAGTCGGACGTAGTTTTGTAATTAATTCCTACATCTGCGCCTAGCTGGATAGCACGGTCTAATTTGTCATCGCTACTGCTAGTTAGAATAACTCGTGCGCCCATCATTTTTGCGAATTGCAAGCCAAACAGCGATACGCCACCTGTTCCTTGTAGCAGCACCGTATCACCTGCTTTAAGTTGTCCCTCTACTATCATTGCATTCCAAGCTGTAACAGCAGCACAAGGTAAAGTTGCAGCTTCTTCATAAGATAGGTGTGCGGGAATTTTGACAACTCCCTGTTCGTCAAAGACAACGTACTCTGCTAATACACCATCGATCGCACCACCAAGAGCAGAGTTGGCTTTTTCTGCTGTTAATTCTCCCGATATAAATGTTTGCATGAAAATGCCTGCAACGCGATCGCCTACCTTCACTCGCGTCACACCTTCTCCCACAGCGACAACTTCCCCCGCACCATCAGAAAGCGGCACTATTACTTTGAGAGATTTGGGATCGTAAGCTCCTTTTGCAACTAGTAAATCTCGGTAATTGAGGGATGCAGTTTTCATTTTTACCAAAACTTGTTTAGCTTTGGGTTGCGGTTGCGGGCGTTCTACTAAAGTTAAAGCATCCAAACCTGGCTTATCGTTTTGAATTTCGTATGCTTTCATAAATGTTTCCAATTAGTTGACAGACAGCACAAAATTGTAGATCGAGACGACCTCAATCATTGGTTAAAACGCGACAAATAACTAACAGCAAGCTGAAATGAAAGTGCGACTTTACTTCTAATTGCACTTCGTTTAAATAGCTGCACTTCAAAAACTATACTTTGAGTTTCTAGGCTAATTTAAAAATTGACAAGTACGCACAATTTTGTGAAGTAGTATCAAACTTGTGCAGTAGTATCAAAAATTATCCTATCCGAGGCATTCTATGCAAAGCAGACAATACGATTACCGCTACAGTTGCTCTGTAGAAGCAACATTAGATGTGATTGGTGGTCGATGGAAAGGCGTGATCCTATTTCATTTAATGGAGGGAACGAAGCGATTCAACGAACTCCAGCGTCTAGTACAAGGCTGCACTCAAAGAATGTTGACTTTGCAGTTACGCGAATTAGAAAAAGATGGTGTGGTTAAGCGTACCGTTTATGCTGAAGTGCCACCGAAAGTAGAATATTCTTTAACCGAATTCGGTCGCAGTTTAGAACCAATTTTACTGATGATGCGCGATTGGGGCGATCGCTATGTGAGTCAGTTGGTAGAGCAAAAGTCAAAAGTCAAAAGCTAAAAGTCAAAAAGTAAGGGCTAGTACTTACTTGCAGTCAGCAAATATCAACGTTATAATTTATACCACGTTACTGACTCTAAAAAACTACAAAAGTCATGGCATTTAATAATCAACACTACTATACTTTTACTGCATTGCTACAGCTTTGGGGGCTTCCATTACAACTAGTTGAGCCTATTAGCCGTCAACTCGCCAACATAGACAATACTCAGCAAGATGAATTGATTCAACTGTTCGCTGTTGAGTTACAAAAAAAACAAAGCCTTAGTGAGAAGTAGGGTGGGCAATGCCCACCCCACTCAAGTACGATTTAGGAAACAAAACCAAAGATTTTGGCAAACCCTCCTAAAATTGCCAGTACTAATCCAATTACCACTCCTCGGTTGATGAATTCCTGGGTGTCAACCCACTTGACAATACCGTCTATTTTTTCATCCAAAACCCAAATTTCGCCTTTGAGTTCTGCTTCCACTCTGACTAGATTGGTTTTGATATCGCTAGCATCTTCGGAAATCTTGTCAACTTTGGTTTCTAACCTAGTCAAGATTTCTTTGAGATCGAACTCTATATTCACAATCTCTTGCTATTCCCACTCGATGGTTCCAGGTGGCTTAGAAGTAATATCATAGACGACGCGATTTACGCCCTTGACTTCATTCACGATCCGATTAGAAATTAATTCCAACAAATCGTAAGGAACCCTTGCCCAATCCGCTGTCATCCCATCTTCGCTAGTAACGAGGCGTAGGACAATTGGGTAAGCATAAGTACGCTGATCGCCCATGACACCAACGCTACGAATTGGTAAAAGGACTGCAAAGGCTTGCCATACGTCATTGTATAAACCCTGCCGATTGATCTCTTGACGGACGATCAGATCTGCATCGCGGAGAATTTCCAACCGTTCGGCTGTAACTTCACCAATAATCCGAATTGCTAAGCCAGGACCAGGGAATGGCTGGCGCTGAACAATTTCTTCCGGTAAACCGATCGCCCGTCCGACTTTACGTACTTCGTCTTTGAAGAGTTTGCGGAGGGGTTCGACGAGTTTGAATCTCAAGTCTTTGGGTAAACCACCGACGTTATGATGGCTCTTGATCTTCACCGCGACACGTTCGCCTGTTTTGGGATCGACGTTAGTATCGGCAGATTCGATCACGTCTGGGTAAAGCGTCCCTTGCGCGAGGTAGTCGAAGGGTCCGAGACGCTTGGAACTTTCTTCAAACGTGCTGATAAATTCATGTCCGATCCGACGGCGTTTTTCTTCGGGATCGGTAACACCCGCGATCGCAGCTAAAAAGCGATCGCTAGCGTTAACATACTCTACCGGAATGTGAAACTGTTCTCGAAACAACTTCACCAACCGTTCCGGTTCGTGCTTGCGCATAAAGCCTTGATCGATGAATACACAAGTCAGTTTGTCACCGATCGCCCGATGTAACAAGAAAGCTAGGGTAGAAGAATCTACACCACCCGAAAGTGCCAACAACACTCGCTTATCACCGACTTTCGCCCGTACTTCTCGCACTGACTCTTCAACAAAAGCCGCTGTCGTCCAAGTTGGTTCGCAGTCGCAAATATGGTAGACAAAATTGCGGATCAATGCTAAACCACCGATTGAGTGGACGACTTCTGGATGGAACTGCACGCCGTAAAGTTTTGTATTGTGTTCGGCGATCGCCGCACAGCTAGTATTTTCTGTATGGGCGAGAATTTCAAATCCTTCCGGTAGCTTGACGCACGAATCCCCGTGGCTCATCCACATGGTCGTCCCATCTTCTACGTTGGTCAGCAAGTCCGTGGGATCGTCTATACGCAAGGCTGCTTTACCATATTCTCCCCGTTCGGCGCGAACGACTTGCCCGCCTAACTGATTTACCATCAGCTGCATTCCATAGCACACGCCAAGGATAGGGATACCCAAATGCCAAATTGCGGGATCGCACTGCGGAGCACCTTTGTCATACACGGAATTGGGTCCCCCTGAGAGGATAATTCCTTTAGGATTGAGTAGGCGCAGTTGTTCGGCGCTGGTGCGATAGGAGATCACTTCAGAATAAACTTGAGTCTCGCGAATCCGACGGGCAATCAATTCCGAATATTGAGAGCCGAAGTCAAGAATCACGATCGTTTGCCGAGCTAGCCGCCTGAGTGACGTATCTTGTGGCGGCATTTCTGTTTGTATTGTCACTGCTGGAAGTCCTACTGGATGAGAAAAGGTTGCTCTAAGAGATGAAGCTCTCGATGACAAATCTAAAAAATATATCCCTATCTAAAGAGGGATACTAAAACTGTATTTATTGCTATCTTTAAAATGTTTATTCTTATTAAGTTAACACAAGTGATCCAGGATGGTAGTAGCAGTTTCGCTTTTGACTAAAATTTGACGATCGCGGTCAAACAGAACTGTACCAACACTAACTTGGCGATCGCTGTGATTGTAGATATATTCCTGAGAACGTCGATCAATTTCTGAGGCGATCGTTTCATAAACTCGACTTACCCAGTCGCTGTTTTCTCTTACATCCAATTCCCGTAAATATTTCAGCGCGGCTTCCGCTGTAGGACAAGCAAAAATTGCCTGAAGAACGTTTGTCGGTAAGCCTAAATTGGCGCAGTGTGCCGTGAGGATCTCGCGCCGTCCATCAGCCAGGTGGTGGTGCGTGTGAAAAATCCCACCTGCGAGTTTCAGCAGCTTACCATGATAGCCGAACAACAAAATTTCTTTGACTCCCTGCAATCCCGCCTCTACTAGCAGAGAACCCAGCCAATTTGCGGTTTTAACTAACCGTTCGCGATCGATCCCCAGTTGAGGTGCTAAGTCTAGACCATTTTCTCCCACACAAAAAACCAAACTTTCAAACTGTCGTGCTTTTGTTTGTAATTGTTCGCGACAGATATCTAACTGTCCTGGGGCGCTCAAAGGTTGAGAGATCCCTGTCGTCCCCAGCAAAGAGAGTCCATCTACCACGCCAAAAGCAGAATTAGAAGTCCGCTCCGCGAGTTTTCTGCCTTCTGGAAGGATAATCGTAACTTGAATTGTTTCCCCTGGAGCAAGCGATCGCTCTAAGTTGGCGTACAGCAATCTTTGGGCATAGGCGTAAATTGCAGGTCGATCTCCTGTATCTACAATTCGTCCAATTCCTTCGCCACCGTTGATGATGATATTTTGCGGGTGCGTGGTAGTTGGTAGTTGGTAGTTGGTAGTTGGTAGTTGGTAGTTGGTGTTGTCTCCCTTGTCTCCCTTGTCTCCCCCCTCTCCCTTGTCTCCCTTGTCTCCCCCCTCTCCCTTGTCTCCCCCCTCTCCCTTGTCTCCCTTGTCTCCCCCAGCCCTCTTCTCCCCGACTCCCAATTCTACCAATGCCCAAATTGGGGTATTGCGCGTGATGTCCAAATTATCCCCAGGATCGCTGCGGGTAACTGCTAAAGCCATCCCTGGCTTGAGTTCGGCTACTTGTTCGATCGCAATTTCGACAATTTCAGGTGGTTCGAGTAAGTCGATTGAAACGCGATCGAGCGATCGCTCGTGTTTGATCTGCTGTAAAGCTGCTACAGCCGCAGCACAAGCGAATACTGGTAAGGTGTATCCAGAGCGGGGTGACATGGGTTGGAAGTCGGGGCTAAGAGGTGAAATGCCGAGATGGGTATAAATGTCAGATACAATAAGACTGCAAAGCCACTGATGGCGCAAACAATTACTGGTGTTCGATCGAGTAGTGACCTATGCCAGCCAATTCATGGTCTGAAAATGATTCATATGACGAACTAGACGCACTGAGCGCTTTCTTGTCAGACCTGTCAGATGCAGAAGAATCTGTAGAAACGTTGCCAGCAACGTCGCTGCCATCTCTGTTCCAAGGTCGCAGGCGCAAAGCCGCAGTTGTTTTAGTTACGATCTGGAGCAGTACTATTGCCCTGCATTTAGTTTCTTGGGGAGCATGGTTTGTACTTGGTCTAACTACGTTGTTTGGGATTCATGCCCTGCGGATAGTCTTAGCTCGACCGCGCCAGCAGGCAGAATTAGTTAGTGATGAAGCACTGGCAACGGCTCCTTTTATTTCTCTGCTTGTGGCAGCCAAGAACGAAGAAGCAGTAATCGGCAATCTTGTCAAGATACTTTGCAATCAAGATTATCCAAATGACAAGTACGAAGTTTGGGTGATAGACGATGATAGCACCGACAACACGCCAAAAATCCTATCACAACTGGAGCAGGAATACGACTGCTTGAGAGTATTGCATCGCCAGACTGGAGCAACTGGTGGCAAGTCAGGAGCGCTAAATCAAGTCTTGCCGCTGACTAAAGGTGAGATTTTAGCAGTATTTGATGCTGATGCTCGCGTGACTCCCGACCTACTCAAACAAGTTCTGCCTCTGTTTGCAGAAAAAAAGATAGGAGCCGTACAAGTGCGCAAGGCGATCGCCAATGCCAGCGAAAATTTCTGGACGCTGGGACAGCAAGCTGAAATGGCTTTGGATGCCTACGTACAGCAGCAACGACTTGCAGTTGGCGGACTGGGTGAACTACGAGGGAACGGTCAATTCGTCCGTCGTGCAGCTTTGCAGCGCTGCGGTGGCTGGAATGAGGAGACAATCACCGATGACCTCGATTTGACATTCCGCTTGCACCTAGATCGGTGGGAAATTGAGTTTCTACCTTATCCAGCAGTGGAGGAAGAAGGTGTAACGACAGCACTTGCCCTATGGCATCAGCGTAATCGTTGGGCAGAAGGCGGCTATCAGCGATATTTAGACTACTGGCGACCGATCTTGAGCAACCGCATGGGAACTCAAAAAACCTTTGACATGTTCATGTATCTGCTAATTCAGTACTTATTACCCGCTGCCCAGGTTCCCGATTTGTTCATGGCGATCGCCCGCAATCGTTTGCCTGTATTTAGCCCGCTGACAGGTTTAGCCATGTCAATGTCTATGTTGTGGATGTATCAAGGGCTAAAGCGGTTTCATCCAGATGGAAAGCTGCGTTTATCAACGCTGTTGATGCTGCTACTTCAAACCATGCGCGGTACTATTTATATGTTTCACTGGTTAGTGGTGATGCCCAGTATCACTGCGAGAATGTCCGTTCGCCCTAAACGATTGAAATGGGTTAAAACTGTTCATCAGGGTAAGAGTTAGGATTTGGTAATAAGGTAATAGGTAATAGGTAATTGGTTGTCTTTCCACGCAACACTCACCACGTACCACTTACCACACTAAAAATCAAGATCGGAGTCTTCGGCAGTATCACTATCTTCCCACTCTGGAACAGTGGCAGATGAGATACTGCTGATGTCTGTAGATGAGGTAAATTCTGTACTGTCACCGATCGCCTCACCATTGAAAGATTTAGCAAAGCGTTGAACTACAATATCGAACTCGCTAATTTCTAGTTGTCCGACTGGAGTGGAAGTCGTGGGAGTCACCGGATCTCCAGTTGCGGCTGCTGAGATTGGTGTTTTCGCAGAGCCATCCTGAAAGGCGGTTGCTGATTGGGAGTTTGAGACTGGAGCAGCTGGCTGAGCCATACTTACTCCAGTTGTATACTCGATCGCGGGAGCAGTGCCATTCGTATTATTGTTTTTCGTTTCAAGTGCGCTGCTATTAGCTGGAGCAATCTTAGCCACAGTCAAGGTTGCCTCGCGAACTTCCTTCGGCATCGCGGCTAATTCTAGCTGTACTTGTACTTCTTGTCCGAATGCCGAGAGAAAAGCAGCTTTGATATTTGGCACGTAAGCTTTAGCGCGATCGCGCCAAGCTGGAGATTTCATGCCAATCCGAGCAATACCAGCTTCAAATTGAATTAATCGTCCCATTTGCTTGAGCAATGCTTGAGTCGAGTGCGGTTGCAAGCAAGCAAGTACCTGAAGCCAAACTTCCTCATTAGAAGAATTTGGAGTTTGGAATTCGGAATTCGGAAGTGAAGATTCTTGAGTGCTGGTAGTTGTTGGTTGTTGATTGGTAGTTGGTGGTTGGTAGTTGTTGGTTGTTGGCTGTTGGTTGTTGGCTGTTGGTTGGTGGTTAGAAAGTGGTGCGTGATGCGTGGTACGCTCAGGAATAGGGTGTGGGGTCTGGGGTGTGGGGTGTGGAGTTGAATTGCGAATTGCTCCCTCAGCTCCCTCAGCTCCCTCAGCCCCCTGGGCTCCCTCAGCTCTCTTTCCCCTGCTCCCTGCTCCCTGCTCCTTACGTGAAGCAGATGGCAACAATCCCAATAAGCTGACTTCTAGCCATAAGCGGGGCTGGGTTGTATTTTTGATTTGGGCTTCACTTTTAGCTAAGTGCTGTTGTCCTACCAAGATATTAGAAATATCCCAAACTTTAGCTTGCGTGCAAAGCGCATCCCATGTTGCAGGAGTAACGGCGATGAGATCGTTACGGTTGGGCGCGGTTTTAGCCACAAGTAAATCACGATAGAAACCTGCCAAGTTTTGCAGCAGCGTTAACGGTTCCCTACCCCGATCCATAATTCGACGCACGGCATCGAGTAATGCTTCTGGTTGATTCTGTGCGATCGCTTGTAAAATTTCTAGCAAGTCTGGCTCGGCAACAGAACCGACTAAATCCCAAATTCGCTCTACAGTCACGACTCCAGCTAATAAGCTCAACTGATCGAGTAAACTTTCGGCATCCCGCAACCCCCCCTGGGCAAAGGATGCAACTAAATGTATGGCTTCTGGGGTAATATCAATGCTTTCTTTAGCTGCGATCGCGCTTAAATGCCCTATCATCGCGTCTAGCGGAATGCGGCGGAAATCAAACCTTTGGCAGCGCGAAATAATTGTTGGTAATACCCGTTGGGGATCGGTGGTAGCTAGGACAAATACGACGTGTGCTGGTGGTTCCTCTAAGGTTTTCAGCAGGGCATTAAACGCTGCCGTACTGAGCATGTGGCATTCGTCGATTGCGTACACTTTGTAACGACACTGGACGGGGGCAAATTGGGCGCGTTCGATCAGTTCTCTAACATTATCTACGCCCGTGTTACTAGCAGCATCGATTTCAATCACATCTAGAGTCGCACCTTTAGCAACTCCTTGACACACGACACAGACACCACAGGGTTGAGCTGTTGGTTTGTTGCTATTGAGGCAGTTCAGCGATTTTGCTAAAATCCGAGCGCTAGAGGTTTTTCCCGTCCCCCTCGGACCCGTAAATAAATAGGCAGGGGCGATTTTCTGTCGCTCGATCGCATGAGTTAATGTAGTCGCGATCGCCTCTTGACCTACCAAATCGGCAAAAGTCTGAGGGCGATATTTATGGTGTAGCGGCTCGTAAGACATTGATTTGAAACTCTTCCCTACCACTGGGTAAATAGTACTAATGCACTATTTAGAACCCCATCTATAGTATGGCAGAGGAAGTATATCTCCTAAAGAAACGAAATTATATTCTATTAAGCTGGACGATTAGAAATCGCGTCTATACAAGCAAAACCCGCAGCTGCGGGTTTTGTAAATCCTCGACTTTACTATTAGTTCGCCCAGGCGGACTTGATTTGTGTAGCTGCGCCTTTCATTCGCACTATTTTCCTACATCCCTCTCATCTGGCTTTGTTGAATCTGTTGTTGCATTTTTTCTAAGGTTTCGGCAGGTGCAAGACAAGTCAAACCCTTACAGACTAGACCAACACTGGAATCTGGTAAGTTATCTGCTTGGGTCAGTACGGCAGCAGGAAGATACTGTGTTAAAAATGTCTCAATTTGCTGTTGTGAAGTCCGAATCGTCGTACAGTGAGAATACCAATCAAAAGCAGTGAATAGACTGGGGCAAGCTTGTGGGTGTTGGTGCATGGCACTGCTAAAAGCCTGGAAACCTTGCTCGGCGCGATCGAGATAAGTTAGATCTTCCGTCAGTAGAGCTAACCGCACGAGATTGGCGATCGCTACTCCATTCGCCGCCGGAGTCGCATTATCCATATAGCTGCGTTCTCTAATAATTAACTCCTGACTCGCATCTTTAGCGGTATTGAAATAGCCTCCTAGTTCTACACTCCACAAAAGTTCATCAAACTCTGTTTGAACTGCGATCGCTTTTTCCAACCAATGTAGAGACGTTACATGTAACGTCTCCACATGTAACGTCTCTACAAGTGATGCCTGATGTAAATCCAACAATGCTTTGATAAATTGGGCGTAATCTTCCGACTGCGCCATCACAGCAGCCTTACCATCATAATTCAGCCGATGAAAACGCCCGTCTACCCACTGATTTTCTAAGATGAAGTTTGCTGCACGAACAGCCAAATCTAAATAATCATTTTGTTGGAATACGATAGCAGCTCTTGCTAAACCTGAAATCATCAAACTATTCCAGGCAACAATCATTTTGGTATCGGTGACAGCCGGAATTCTCCCCGCCCAAGTTTGAGTTTTTGCTTCTTGGTTATTTCTAGCAGGAGGGAAAATCTCTAATTCTTCAACTGTAGAACCGTAGCGCACTTGAAACAGTTTTTTCAAAGCTGATTCTACTGTCTCACTTAAAATACCAACTTGGCGGCGTTGTAAAACATTTTTGCCTTCAAAATTGCCTTGGGGAGTGACGGTAAATTCTGCCTGTATTGCAGTTAATTCTTCTGAAGTTAGGATATTCTCTAATTCGCTGTAACTCCAAACGTAAAACGCTCCTTCCTCTGGCTCTGCTTCTTCTGGATGTATAAAACTATCAGCATCTTGAGCGGCATAAAAATAGCCTTCAGGAGCCGTCATTTCTCGTTGCAACCATTTTACAGTCAGCGCGATCGCCCTTTCAAAAGCTGGTTCTTTGACTCCCGCACTCCACAAATTTGCTAAATACTCGACAATTTGCCCGTTATCGTAGAGCATCTTTTCAAAGTGGGGGACTGTCCAAGTCGGATCGACAGTGTAGCGATGGAAGCCACCCCCTACGTGGTCGTAAATTCCTCCCAAAGCTAAATCGATACCACGCTGAGTACAAGATTCTGGGAGATTGTAGCGAAAATTATCTTTCCAGACGGGCAAGAAACGCCACCCCCGTAAAGCTAAGTCAGCATAAGGAATCATGGGAAATTTAGTTCCGTAGTCGCCACCTGTAATAATTCCCGTACTGGTTTCAATTCCTTGACGCAGTAATGCTGAATTTAAAGGCTGGGTATTGGGGAGAATAGCAGCTTGCTGGATAGCTTCGAGAATTGCTTCCTGGCGCGATCGCAGATCCTGTTTTTCGGTATCGTAATAACGGCGCAGCGCTTGCAGAACCTGTAAAAATCCTGGTCTACCGTATCGCGGTTCTAAGGGAAAATAAGTTCCACCATAAAATGGAACTAAATCTTCTGGCGCGAGAAAGATATTTAAAGGCCAACCCCCTTGTCCAGTCATCATCTGCAAGGCTTGCATGTAGATACTGTCAATATCGGGACGTTCTTCTCGATCTACCTTAATTGGCAAAAAGTTAGCATTCAAGTATGCTGCCACGGCAAGATCGGAAAAAGCTTCTCCCTCCATGACCGTACACCAGTGACAGCTAGAATAACCAATCGACAGAAAGATCGGCTTATTTTCTGCTTTTGCCTTTGCCAAAGCCTCATCACACCAGAACCACCAATCAATCGGGTTTTCAGCGTGCTTGCGGAGATAAAGGCTTTGAGTTTGAGCCAAGCGATTAGTCATGGTTAAATTGTGGTTGCCTTCACTGCCAGTCTATCGAAAAGGAGCGAGGAGTGAGGAGCAAGGAGTGAGAGAAGGATAGATAGACAAGGTGACAAAAGAAACAAGGCGACAAGGCAAACAAGGCGGACAAGGGAGAAATTCGATCTAAAATCCAAAATTTAAAATTTCCCTCACTCCTCACTCCTCGCTCCTCACCCCTTCTTAAAAATTTAAAATTTCCCTCACTCCTCACTCCTCGCTCCTCACCCCTTCTTAATAGATAAAATGAAGAAAACTCACAACAGACTAACCGAATGATTCCTATTGTTATCGAACAATCTGGACGCGGGGAACGCGCTTTTGATATCTACTCTCGCTTGCTGCGGGAACGGATTATCTTTCTAGGACAAGCCATTGATTCTAACTTGGCTAATTTGATTGTCGCCCAGTTGTTGTATTTGGATGCTGAGGATGGCGAGAAAGACATCTATCTCTATATCAACTCTCCTGGTGGCTCGGTGACGGCGGGAATGGGTATTTTTGATACGATGAAGCACATTCGCCCCGATGTTTGTACTATATGTACGGGATTAGCAGCCAGTATGGGGGCTTTTCTACTCAGTGCTGGCATGAAAGGAAAGCGCATGAGCCTGCCAAATTCGCGAATCATGATCCATCAACCTCTCGGTGGCGCGCAGGGACAAGCCACTGATATTGAAATTCAAGCTAAAGAAATCTTGTACCACAAGCGGAAGTTGAACGAGCATTTAGCCGAACATACAGGTCAACCGCTAGAAAGGATCGAGCAAGATACAGAGCGAGATTTCTTTATGTCGCCCCAAGAAGCGATGGATTATGGTTTGATCGATCAAGTTATCGACAAGAAAGCTGTTGGTAGACGACCGATGGCAGCGGTTGGCTAGATTGTTTTGTAGAAACGCGCAACTGCGCGTTTCTAGCTTACACCAATGCGATCGCGCTCGGTTTGCAAATAGTCCAAAAATCCCTGTAATTCCCGCTCGGTCAATTGATGCCGCTTATTCTTGCTATATTTTGCTTGCAGGTATTTAGGACCTTCTTTAGCATCCCATCCAAGTTCCTGTAGCTCTTTGACGGCTTGAGTTGTTTGACTATATAACTCCAAATAGCGATTGAAGTCCCGTGCTTGTAGGGCTGTTAACTCGTAGCGCGACCCTTTACCGTAGTTAGTTTCCAAACATTCGCGTTCGTCGTTTGCCTTCAGCTTTGCTTCCTTCAGTTTGACCTCAATCTTTTGTAATTCCGTAGCTAAGTCCGCAGATGATTGAGTTTCTTCTCTTGTTGTATCATCTGCGATCGCTAGAGATTCATAATTAGAGGACAAATCTGCGCTTTCATAATTGTCTTTGGATAAAGGCGGTTTACTGCTACTAGCAGCGAATAAGTCAGCAGCAAAATCTCCGCCAAAAATATCTGTTTCCAGTGGTGGTTCGGAATTGGTGGCTAACGATTTACTGTTGCCTCTACCACCAGTAGTGATGGAAGTCGATTTTTGTTCTTTTGTAAGGGGTTCTAATTCTGGCGTGTAGCTAAAATCTAACTGCGATTCAGTAGGAGTAGGAGGACTAGAAGAACTGCTGGGTTCAGATAGAGATGCAGCTGGTTGCGCCACGGGTATTTCTGGTGGCGTAGGTAATGCAGAAATTGTTTGATTTTTTGGGGCAATTGGGGCGAGAAAATTGTGGTTGAAACAAGCGATCGCTCTTTCTCTCGCCTTATCTTCTGCTGCTTCCAGCGTTTCTGCTGTTGCCATCCCAGTAGCACGAACAATACCATCAACCTGTACCGCTACCCGCACGACAAACTTACCCTGATAAATTGTCAATAACTCTGAAATTAAGCTTTTGTCATTTGTCATTTGTTATTCGTCATTCGTTGTTTGTCAGGAGCCAGGAGTCAGAATTCAGGAGCCAGAATGAGAAGAATATATCAAAATTCTCCCTTGTCTCCCTTGTCTCCCCCCTCTCCCTTGTCTCCCCCCTCTCCCTTGTCTCCCCCCTCTCCCTTGTCTCCCCCCTCTCCCTTGTCCCAAGACACTCTAGCCCCTAGCCCCTTTCCTATATGTCGCTTGTTTCCTAAAATAGAATGGGGATAGCCAATTTTAGTAGATGGCGTACTGCTTACTCAAATGTTACCGACTTTTTGAAGAGAGTGTAACAAAACTGAGTAAATGGTATTCCAACTCAATCGGGCAAATCCTACTGCATCACAAGTGTTACATCTTTTGACACTTCAATCCTCGTTATCTCACTGCCTAGCTGCGATTTACTTGTGGCTATATATCCGTTGGTGAGAGGCAACCGACTCGCACGCAGCATTACTACATCCGTTGTGTAGAGTATAGACCTTGATGATGCAACCCTCTCGCCTTTCCTAGTAACAAAGGTTATTTTGGGAGTTGGGTGAGATACTGCTGTTAGAAGTCCCAACTGTTTCACCCTACCAAAGCCAAAGTTGCGCCCAGTGGTAAAGATCTGGCTAATGGTAGAGATAAAAGGAAAAAGCGTATTTTCCACAGGCAGGAAGAGATAGCTAACTGCCTAACCCAGACAACAAGAAGTATGATATTTTGACCGGAGGTCGGCTCGCTACATGGAGTTTTCAATCGCTACACTACTAGGTAATTTCACAAGTGATAAATTAGTTGCAGCAAAAGCCCTAGAAAAAAAACTAGATTATCAAGACGAAAGTAGTATTCAAAGGTTATTTATTGCCCTAGACGTACTGGAAAAAATCGGTGTTTTGGTTAAGGAACACGGTAAGTATCGTCGGGTAAGAGAAGAAGGAACAATTGAGGCTAAACTTCGTTGTTCTAGTAAAGGCTTTTGCTTTGCAATTCAAGAAGCTGAGGGAGCAGAAGATATTTACATTCGCGAAAGTCATCTAAGTAATGCTTGGAATGGCGATCGCGTTTTAGTGAAACTGACGAAAGAAGGTAGCCGTCGTCGCAGTCCCGAAGGCGAAGTCCAACTCATTTTAGAACGGGCAAATCAAAGTCTGTTAGCAAGAATCAAGCAAACAGATACTAATTTTAGAGCTGTTCCTCTAGACGATCGCCTCCTATTTGAAATCGAACTGCAACCCGACGGTCACGACTTAGCACAAGCGATTGACTATTTAGTACATGTAGAAATCCTCCGCTATCCCATTGCCCAATATCCTCCTTTAGGCAGAGTCGTACAAGTTTTAGGTAGCGATGCCGAAGCCGCCTCAGATGTAGAGTTGGTGTCGTGCAAGCACAACCTACCCCGTGCCTTTTCCTCATCCGTGCTTGAAGCAGCGGTCGAATTACCAGCTCAAATTAGCCGCAAAGAATTCAAAACTAGAAGCGATCTGCGTCCGCTCCTCACCTTAAGTTTCCGAGAGTCAGCGGACGATACGACCTATGTTGAAAATGCTTTTACTTTGGAAAAAACGACGACGGGACAGTGGCAATTAGGCGTTCATACTGCCGATCTTGCCTACTTTATCGATCCAGATACGCCTTTAGATCGTGAAGGGTTGAAACGTTCCAGCAGCGTTTACCTGGGAGAAAAAATTCTGCCTTTATTCCCCGATGCGGTGGCGCAACGGAGTGCATTCGAGCCAGAAAGCGATCGCCGTGCCATTTCCGTTCTGCTAACTTTGGATGCAGCAACCGGACAAATTGTGGAGTTTGAAATTCAACCGAGCGCGATCCAAGTCGATTACCAACTCGATGCTGAAGTTGTAGAGAATATTCTCAGCGATCGCAGTGCAGAACTAGGACTACCAGCCGCAGTGGTAGAAAAAGTAGGGCAGCTAGCAGTATTAAGCAAAGCCTTGCAAGAGCAAAGACAAGCTAGAGGTAGCTTTGCCCTCAATTTACCACCTCGTCAGTACTCCTACTACGACGAAGGCAGGTTAGGAGTTCTGACTCAAGGAGAACCCAAACTCTCCGAATTGGTCACTGAGTTGTTGTTATTAGCAAATCAAGTTGTTGCCGAGCATCTAAACGCTTTGGGCGTGCCTGCGATTTATCGCATTCAACCGCCTCCCGATGTCGAAGACGTGCAAGAAACAATCAAGCTAGCAGCTAACTTAGGAGTAGAGCTGGGCTTAGATCGAGAAGATGCCGTCCATGCAGGAGACTACCAAGAATTTACCGAGCAGTTTGCGCGATCGCCCCAAGCAGAACAAGTCTTGACTTATTTGTTACGGGATACGCTAAAGCCGAGTGCTTACAGCAGTAAATTCCAGCCATACTTTAGCTTAGCTCTACCTGGCTACACCCACTCTCACGCTCCCTTGCGGCGGTTTGCCGATCTAATCGTTCAGCGAGTTTTACATACAATATTCGAGCAAGGGCGCGATCGCCGGACTACACGGGCAAAAGACAGCATAAATTTACGTCATAGCTCCTCTCATGGCAAAATTGGCTGGAACGTCTTGCCTCCAGAAACGCAGCAGGAGCTAGAAGTTTATATTGCAGGTGCGATCGCGCAGTTGAACGAGCGAGACAAGGAAGTTCAGGAAGCCGAAGACGATTTAGTTGGGTTACAAAAAGCTCAACTGATGAAACAGCGCATCGGCGACGTGTTTGAAGGCATTATTACCGGAGTCCAGTCCTACGGCTTTTTCGTGGAAATAGAAGTCTCCGACACTAAAGGCAGAACGTTGCGAGTTGAAGGCTTAGTCCACGTCAGTTCTCTCAAAGATGACTGGTACGAGTATCGCGGCAGACAACAAGCTTTATTTGGGCGGAAAAACCGTGCTGCATATCGTTTAGGCGATCGCGTTTCCGTACAAGTCAAGAGCGTAGACTACTACCGCCAGCAAATCGACTTAGTGACAGTCAACGGCGATCGAATGCTTAGTGGCGATCGGCTAGAGGACACCTCACCCCTCGATAACGACTTGAGCGACGACTCAGATACGTATTTTGACGATGAGGAATAATCTACCGCTGATCCTGGGCGTCAGCGGGGCATCAGGATTAATTTATGCCGTCCGAGCGGTGAAATATCTCTTGGAGGCAGACTACGAGATCGAGCTAGTTGCCTCCAAATCAGCCTATATGGTTTGGCAGGCGGAACAAAATATTCGGATGCCTGTAGAACCCTTGCAACAAGAGCAATTTTGGCGACAGCAGGCAAGGGTAGAATCTCTAGGAAAACTCCGCTGCCATCCTTGGGGAGATGTAGGCGCTAACATTGCCAGCGGCTCGTTTCGTACGCTAGGCATGATAGTCATGCCTTGTAGTATGAGTACGGTAGCAAAGCTTGCCAATGGTTTGAGTTCCGACTTGCTCGAACGCGCTGCTGATGTCCAGTTGAAAGAAGGGCGCAAGCTGATTGTCGTGCCTAGAGAAACCCCCTTTAGTCTGATTCACCTCCGCAACCTCACCACGCTAGCAGAGGCAGGCGCTAGAATTGTGCCAGCAATCCCTGCTTGGTATCACAATCCAAAAACTGTCGAAGACTTAGTGGATTTTGTCGTTGCTCGTACCTTAGATCAACTCGATATCGACTGCATTCCAATCGAACGATGGCAAGGACGATAATAGGGAGTAGGTAGCAGGGAGTAGGGAATAGGGAAGTTAAAAATTAAAACTTAAAAGGAGCCAGTGTGTTGGGCGGCTCTGCCGACAGTCCCGCAACTGGCGTTCAAAATTAACTGCTTCCTTGTCTTCCTTGTCCCCTTGTCTTCCTTGTCCCCTTGTCTCCCCTCAAAATTATGGCTGCCATCCGCTTCTTTCTTTTATTGATATTACTGGGAGGTCTGACGGTACTGCTGGTGCAAAACTGGACACCAGTACTGTCTTTGGTATTTTTAGGCGGACAAACTCAGGCATTACCTTTGTCAATCTGGATTTTGTTTAGCGTTGCCGCTGGTGCAATAACCTCAATATTCATTGCCAGTTGTTTTCAAATCGCTAGCTATTTTGCCCAACCGAGAGCGAAAAAGCAGCGCCGTCGAGCCGCAAAAACTTCGACTCGGTTTGCTTCAGAAGAGAAAAATCCTAACAAAACGCCAGACCCTCCTAAAACAAATACCTACAGCTATACTGCTAGTTCTCCACGACCAACTCAACCATCCGTGCAAGAATCGGACGGATGGGACACTACAGCTAATGACGATTGGAACTTTACTGAAGATACAGAACCCGCCACGCAAGATCCCCCCGATCGCCAAGAGTATACCGATCGCGTTGTTGCGGACAGAAAACGCAGTAGCAACCTTGATGATGACTGGGATTACGTTCCTCAAGACACTCAGCGTCAACCCCAAGAGCGGCAAAAAAACTATGCTAGCGATGAGACCAATCGCCCAACTAGCAATGATACTAACGAACCTAATGAACCCAACAGTAGCGATCGCTCTGCTTCAGTTTACTCCTATAGCGCTCGCGAACCAAAAAATTCAGGTATAGGTAGAACCGAATCAGTCTATGATGCCGAGTACCGCGTTCTTACCCCACCCTACAAACAACAAAATACGTCTTCGCCGCCACCCAGTAACCGCCCTCAAAATAACGATGACGATGATTGGGGATTTGTGGATGACGAAGACTGGAAGGTGGATAACGAGGACGATTCGTCCCGTTCAGAAAAATAATTTAGCGCCAGACTTAGTTACGTCCGTGATGCGATCGCTACGCTCAAGTGCCTTCGCTTTAGCCGCTCCCGCGATTCCTGTCTAACCCTGCCTTGCATAGCGGCTTCCTGCAATCGCATGAAAGCCAGAAAATCTTCTTGTCCGTAGTGATGTGACATCAGATAACGCAATTTCTCTTCAGCTTCCAATGTCAGATATCCAGTTTTAATTGCCTGGAGAGCTAGGTCGCGAATTTCAGCCATATTCAACTCCTCATGCACCACAATCGGGAAGCTTACTTCCCATTTATCAATCCTAGACTTTACAAGTCTACATATAGTTTCGGTTAACTTAAAGAAAATTTTATACTATGTTGCGTTTTCTTATGGTAAGTATACCAACATTATACTCTCAAAGCTTACTACTAAACTTCTTTGAGTAGTTGACTTTATAGTTACAGAGTAATAAAAATCGATAGTCGATCGGTAGTTAGTTGTCAGTGACTAGCAGCTAGTATCAGTGGCTTGAAGAATCTAGTTACCTGATACCTAGTCACTAGACACTTAAGTTATCTCCTTTGCCCTCTTCTAACTGCCAGTTTGCCAACAACTGTTGTATTCTTAGCCGTTCGATATAAGGCCAACCGCCCGTAGTTTCAACGTCTTTTAGTAAAGCGTAAAGTGCTTGACGATTATCTGGCAAAGATTCTTGAAATAAACCATCCCGAATTTCCCGATGCAATTGCTCTAACTGTCGCAGTAAGGCTAAAAGAGCGAGATTATCTCCCCGACACTTATCGGCTAAACTCAAGACGATAATAGCAATTTGCTGTAACTCTGACTCTTCTAGCTGCCAATTCATGCTGTTTTGGAGGGGGTGAGGACTATTTGTACTGCGTCACTATAGCTCGAATTTGCTCGGCGACCATATCTGTTTGTTCTAACATTGCCAAATGTCCGCATTCAGGAATTTCGATCGCATTTTCGCCACAGGCTTGAAACAAGGGGTGAAAACTGGCAAGATGGCGGACGTATTTTGGTTCCATAATCTTGTCTTTGTCTCCTGCCAGAAAATAAACTGGTTGTTGGAGTTGTGACACGATCTGTGGTAAGCGATTAATTTCAGTCTCCGTAGTAGAGTCTAGAAGCGCTCCTAGAGCTGCTTCTGGATGAGCGATCGCCAGATCGACAATGCGCTGACGACCCCACGAGCGGGCGATCGCCCTGGCGACATTTGCCCGCGTCATCCATAAATCCACTAACGGTAATAAAGGCAACCAACGGGGACGAAGTTTCACCAACTGAGTCCCAACAGCGCGAAATTGCTCGAAAGATTCCTTCAGATAAATTCCGCCACCAGCATTCACGCAAATGACCCCCTGTACGGACTGGGGCATTTGCTGAGCCGTCCAGAGCGCGATCGTCCCACCAAGGGAGTGACCGATCAACCAAGCGCTGGAAATGTTAAGTTCCTGCAATAAACATTTCAAATCGCGAGCATAAGCAGTGGGTGAATAGGGAGAATTATCTTCTTTTGTAGCATTGGAGCCATTTAACGCCAGATCCCGAGTATCTGCTTCAGCCTTCTCTTGAGAAGAAATGGCGTGAGATTGACCAAAGCCACGCAAATCGTAAGATAAACATTGATAGTCTACTGCCAGCCTTTCAATCAGAGGTTGCCAGTAGGCACGGCTGAGAAGCCAACCGTGAACGAATACCAAAGCATGGGGAAAAGTCGTCGGTGCAGTCAACTCGTAAACGTGACGCACTCCCGCAATCTCTATGGTTGCCATGCTTCTATCCTAGCCTTAACGCTACCTCAGCAGTTGTAGAGTTTATCTTTACTTCTTTCTTTTGACAGGACGCTTGCCCTAGAAGTTTCCTTCTTGCCACTTGCCGCTTGCCTCTTACCCCTAATTCCTTTAAGGTGCTAAAGTTAAAAATGGCTGGTTATGAGTAAGCTAGTTGTACTTCAACTCTAATTCTGTGTCTCTCATACTAGGGCATTCATTTGACAACCAAACTGTCGCTTGAATCGGGTGGTGGGAAAGTAGACGTTAGAACTTGGGTAAGAACAGCGAAACTAGAAAAACTAGAAGTATCATACTAGTTCGTGTAGTCAATATCGTTTCTATCTCATAAATTGCATTGGCATGGGTTTTTGGAAAGGCTGGTTTAGCGGTTCTGAAACTGCTACCGGAACCAAGACAGCGCCAGTAGAGGAGGAAGCCGTCGAATCTATGGGCTTTTCTGCTCTAAATGGTGAAAGTATTGTTTTTAGCACCGATCGCAACATCGACCTTTACGAGTTGGAAGAACTTTGCGATGCTGTCGGTTGGGCGCGTCGTCCTCTCCGTAAGGTTAAAAAAGCGATTCAGCACAGCTTTCTCGTCGTGTCGATGTGGCAAGTACGAGGAACTCAGCGAAGGCTAATTGGATTTGCCCGTGCTACTTCAGATCATGCCTTCAACGCTACTATTTGGGATGTCGTCGTGCATCCTAGCTTTCAGGGAAAGGGGCTAGGTAAGGCATTGATGAAATACGCAATTAAAAAACTTCGTGCTGAGGACATCAGCAACATTACTCTGTTTGCCGACCCCCACGTGGTAGATTTTTATCGGGGTATGGGTTTTATGACCGATCCTGAAGGGATTAAGGGGATGTTTTGGTATCCCAATTAGCTAGGGAAGGGAGTAAGGAGCAGGGAGTAGGGAGTAAGGGAGAAAATTTTTTTCTGGCAACTGGCGCGAAATGTAGTGACTTTGACTAAGTGCTTGCATAAATCCAGGGGCCTCTGGTAAACTAGTAAAGTTGCAAAAACGCAAAAGGGTCGCTAACTCAACGGTAGAGTACTCGGCTTTTAACCGAATAGTTCTGGGTTCGAATCCCAGGCGACCCATATTTTTAACTCGATATGTTTGTTTAGCGTTCAAGTCACAGTAGACGCTGGACAAATTGGCTTTGGCTCCAAGGTAGCAATGAAGCGATCGTGGTGAAGGTATCCCAGCACCTTACCTCATCTCTAAATCTAAGTCTCTAGTAATGATCTGAAATTTATCTTAAGATTAGCGTAATAAACACGCTTGTTCAAAGCAACTAGCTGATAACAAAACTAGGAGGACATTGTATGGCGCTCGTACCAATGCGGCTGATGTTGGATCACGCGGCAGAGAATGGATACGGCATTCCAGCTTTCAACGTGAATAACATGGAGCAGATCCAAGCAATCATGCAGGCTGCTAAAGAAACAGACAGCCCCGTGATTCTACAAGCCTCTCGTGGCGCTCGTAAGTATGCAGGTGAAAACTTCCTGCGTCACCTAATTTTGGCAGCAGTAGAAACTTATCCTTATATTCCTATTGCCATGCATCAAGATCATGGTAACGAGCCTGCTACTTGCTATTCAGCAATCAAAAATGGCTTTACCAGCGTCATGATGGATGGTTCTCTAGAAGCTGATGCTAAATCCCCAGCTAGCTATGAATACAATGTCAACGTTACCCGCGAAGTTGTAAAAGTAGCTCACGCTCTAGGCGTTAGCGTAGAAGGCGAACTCGGTTGCTTGGGTTCTTTAGAAACTGGCATGGGTGAAGCTGAAGACGGACATGGTTTTGAGGGTAAGTTGTCCCACGATCAATTGTTAACAGATCCAGATCAAGCAGTTGATTTCGTAGAGCAAACTCAAGTGGATGCTTTGGCAGTGGCAATTGGAACCAGCCACGGCGCTTACAAGTTTACCCGCAAGCCAACAGGCGAAATTTTGGCGATTAGCCGCATTGAAGAAATCCACCGTCGTTTGCCCAACACTCACTTGGTCATGCACGGTTCTTCCTCAGTACCCGAAGACTTACTGGCTCTAATCAACCAGTACGGCGGAAAAATTCCCGAGACCTACGGCGTGCCAGTAGAAGAGATTCAAAAAGGAATCAAGAGTGGAGTACGGAAGGTAAATATCGATACCGACAACCGCTTGGCAATCACTGCTGCGGTACGGGAAGCTCTAGCTAAAGATGCTAAAGAATTTGACCCCCGCCACTTCCTGAAGCCTTCCATCAAGTACATGCAAAAAGTCTGTGCCGATCGCTATCAGCAATTTAGCGCTGCTGGCAACGCTAGCAAGATCAAGCAAATTTCTACCGATGATTTTGCTGCTAAGTATGCTAAGGGCGAATTAAACGCTATCACCAAAAAGGCTGCAACCGTGTAATTCAATACAACGTTGCCAGACAAGCGTAGGGTGGGCATTGCCCACCTTACATTTTTGCTTATGCGATCGGTCGTTGATGCAATGACTAGTTAAACAAATACCCGATGCTGTAACGAAGGCATTTGGCGGCGAACTTGTTCGAGACGAACGGGATTAATTTCCGCGATCGCCACTCCTGGGCGATCGCCTGCATCGGCTAAAATAACTCCCCAAGGATCGATAACCATTGCATGTCCGTGAGACTGACGTAGGGCGTAATGTTTCCCTGTCTGCGCGGGGGCAAGAATATAACAAGTATTTTCAATTGCTCTAGCTTGTAACAAGATTTGCCAATGGTCTTTCCCAGTGTATGCCGTAAAAGCCGCTGGGATAAACATCACATCGGCTCCCTTGTATGCTAAGTGGCGGTAGAGTTCGGGAAAGCGGACATCGTAGCAAATGGAAAGCCCTAGATGACCTAATTCTGTAGAGGGATAAACCACTGGTAACTGCGTTCCAGCTTGTACGGTACTGGATTCGTGGTAAGTATTGCCATCAGGTAAGTTGACATCAAATAAGTGTACCTTTTGATAGCAGGCGAGTTCTTCCCCACTTGGTCCAATCAGTAAGGCTGTATTGTAAACTTTGCGATCGTCAACTGGTACGGGAAACCCGCCGCCGAGAATTGTTACCTGAAACCGTTGCGCGACAGTTCGGAGAAATTTTTCGCTTTTCGAGGCGATCGCTGCTGCTTGGGCAATTTTATCCTCTTCTCGTCCCAAATAGGAGAAGTTTTCCGGCAAGGTGACCAACTCCGCGCCTTGACGGACGGCAAGTTCGATTAATTCTTCAGCCTGTACCAAATTTTTTTCTAGGTCAGGCACGCTAGTCATTTGAACGGCAGCAGCGAGATAAGACTTCATGTATATTCCGATAAGACAATCTGAAGTAGATTATTAAAAATATATCCTTCAATAGTGCCTTTCGCGTATCTCAGAAAAGTTCTGTTCTTCTCCTGTCCCCTGTCTTCTGCTAACGACAGAGCGCTATTAACCAACAACAGGTTAAGTCCGTGCTGTTTGAGTTTGTTGCTCCCAAAACTTATTAACTAGGATAACAAGGGAACTCAAGAATGTGCCGCTACCACTTTGAGAATTGGGTAGAGTGCTGTCGGCTTTCGATCTACAATAGCTTTGACATACTCCCCAGCACAGCAGGACGCGGCTTTAAACCGATTCTCTTGGTAACAGTGCAAAAGGCTGCTCGAACTTTGAAACAGCCTTTCTTTAAAGAGGAGATATTAACAGCGACTCCCAAGCCATCCCTCATAGTTGTGTTTTTGAGTCAGAGAGGGATTTTCTACTGGAACAACTTGATAGCGACTGGGACGAGGAGCAGCTAAAGTCACAGTATGAGTACATAGTTCTTCTTGATGGAAAACTGTAACTTCGATCGCGTCTCCTGGTTGGTAATCTCGCAGGCGATCGCTCAGATTATTTGCTGTTGCTTTTAAGCCATCAATTGCTAGTAATTCATCCCCAGGCTCGATTCCGGCTCGCTGCGCTGGTGCATCGATCTCTACAAATTTAATCGCGTCCTTGCCATTTTCTGCTTGCACTTTCATACCTATATAAGGTAAGAATTCCTCATCTTCTGCGACTAATTTCAAACCAAAAGGTTCGAGATAACGATCGAAAGGTAATTCTTCCGTACCATCAACGTAGCGTTTAAAGAAATCATCTAAATTTGTTCCAGCCACAGATTCAATAACTTGTTTTAACTGTGGGGGAGTAAAACCAATTTCATCCTTGCCGAATTGCTGCCACATCAGACGCATTACATCATCTAGCGATCGCCGATTTTGATGTTTCTCTCGGATCGATAAATCGAGTAAAAGCGAGACTAATTCCCCTTTTAGATAATAGGAAATTTGGGAATTGTTAGTATTATTGTCGTAACGATACAGCTTAATCCAAGCATCAAAGCTCGACTCAGAAGCAGGCTGTACGAGTCGTCCTGGCGTAGTTTGTAAGCGAGTAATTTCCTTACTCAAATTCTTCAAATAAGTCTTATCGTTATAAATACCCGCCCGTAAGGGAATAGCTAAATCGTAATAGCTAGTCGTCCCTTCACAAAACCACAGCGATGGCGTGTAATTTTCGTTATCATAATCGAAAACTTCTAATGCTTTTGGACGAATTCGCTTGACATTCCAGAGATGAAAAAATTCGTGAGCAACAAGTTGCATGAAGCGCTCGTACTTGTCGCGATCGCGAAATCCAAAGCGAGAATAAATCAACGAGCAAGCAAATTTATGCTCTAACCCGCCATTATTTTGCGATGCTAGATGCAACAAAAATATATATTTGTCGTAAGGTAAACCACCAAATAGTTCTGCTTCCACCTCGATAATCTTTTTAATATCGGGAATCATCTTGGCAGCATCGGCATTACCTTTACCCCAAATTGCCAGTTCGTGCGACTTACCCAGCACCTCAAACTGATGCGATTGGTGACAGCCAATTTCAAACGGACTGTCTACCAACGTATCAAAATCTGTGGCAGTAAACGTGTTAGTTTGCCCCGCTACTGCTGGTAGAGGAGTCGTGACGCGCCAATCCGATCTCGGTGGTGCGATCGCGACTTGGATCGGTTGCTGTTCTAGTCCTGGGAGGCGAAAGAAGATAGCCGCACCGTTAAAATAGCCGTGAGTTGCATTGAGGTGATTCGTCCGTACTGATAGCTCGTTAGCATGGATGCGGTAACGTACAGTAATGTCAGGGCGATCGCCTGTTTCTACTTGCCAGTGATTTTTACTTAACTTCTGCCACGCTAAAGTCTGTTCTCCCGCGCTGGCAGAAAAATCTTGTAGATGTTTGGCATATTCTCGCACCAAGTAAGAACCTGGTGTCCACACTGGCATTTTTAAATCTAATACTGGCAATTTCCAACCGCTTAAATGCAAAACAACCTCAAACAGATGATTTTCTGGTTGAGGCATGGCAACTTGATAATGAATTGTTGGTGTAAAGCTAGAAATCTTACCAACTTGAGTTAATGTAGCTTCAGTCATCAATGGTAGTGAGTTGTTGGACTTAGGATAAATCTAACAACTCTTTAGTGGTTGTTGGTTGATTGACTGTAGAGAGTGACTAGTGAGGAGTGGCTAGTGGAACCAGAATTGCTCTCCCCCTCTCCCTTGTCTCCCTTGTCTCCCCTTCTCCTGAAGCTCCTGAAGCCCCCTGCTCCCTCATAATGCAGGTCACTGCTTCAGCTGTTCCAATTGCCGCTCTACGTTTTCGATAATTTGATTGAGAGCGAGGAGAGATTGGTATCGTTCGCCATGTTCTTCAGCGTCGATGCTAGCTCGTTCTTGTAGTTGGCGCAACTTTTTCTGAAGCTGGTTGGCGATCGCCATTGCGTCGCGGCTCAAAGTATCTATTTGTTGTTGTTGATAAAACTCTAAGGCTTCTCCGCGCAAAACTTGTAAAGTTGCTTGTTCGCCGTTGCTACCTGGCATGACGCGCAGGCGCAATAATACTCGTTCGCCATGATAAAAACGCTCGATCTCTACCTGTTTTGCTTCCTTCGCTGGCGCAAGAGGCATGTGCGTCAATTCTTTCAGTTGTTCGATCGCGTCCTGAAACAGCTTTGCTGGAACCTCTGTTAGCACGCACTGCAAGTTTCCATCTTGGCTACACACGATCCGCCCTTGCTGTAGCGACTTACGCTCGAAATAAAGCCGTCCAATGCCTTTTTCTAAAACCCGTCCGAGTAATTCTCGTACGAGTTTCTTGGGAGGTAGGGTTTTGAGGGACTCGACTGAGTTAGTAGAGTAACTAGCTGGTACTTTAATCGCCGACAAACCTGATGGAGTTGGGTTGGCTGGAGATTTTTGCTGGGACTTTGGCGTTCCGATCCCGCCTAAACCAGATGGTTTAGCAGCAGTTTGTTGAGATTGTGCCGATTTAATTCCACCTAAACCAGAATGTCTAACAGCAGATGGTTGGGATTGCGATGTCTTAGTTTCACCCAATCGAGAAGGTGTGGGTTGTGGCGTTTGTGGCTGAGAAGTCTTCCGGGCTGCAATATTTTCTCGCTCGTCAGCTAAAATAAGCGTCGGTTTGTCATTCGGGCTGAGTCCTGTTGGTTTCTCGGTTGTAGGTTTAGCAGCAGACGCACCAGGATATCCCGCAGCAATGGAGTGCAGCTTATCTGAGCTTAAATCGTTGTTTTTTGAGCGATTTAAGTAGGCTGACATGAGCTGGCGGTGGTCTTCTGAGTCGAGCGCCTGGGGGACTAAAGTATATTTTAAATATTCAGCGATCCGTTCGACGTATTCTATGGCAGCAGTATCGTCTAGATTTACCATTCCCAAAATCAGATTTTGTCCCTCTACAGCTACAGGCAAAACTTGATGATATAAGCAAGCTTCAAAAGGCAGCATTCTATCAATGAGGCTGTAGATTTGCTCAGTATTCAGTTGGAATCTACCGCTTGCTGGCTCATCATTTTGGGAATGAGATTCTACCATAAAATTAGAATATTTTTCTGTATACTAAACTCTAATATATTCGCGTTCAGTGAAAACACGCAACGGTTAAGTACTTTAGTTTACAGAGATTTGAATGGAGAAACGGAAATAATAAGTTGAGGTGAAATTCCTCATGCTTGGCTGCGCATTTCTTGAGCTATCAAGTAGAGTTTACCCCATTCAGTCATAACCTGATGGCTCTTTAAATTCAAGGTTTTCGCAATTTCTTCATTATTCTGATTCGCTTTTTTCAACTGGACGATTTGTTGTTGAATTGGAGTTAATTGCTTTAAAAAGTCTTCCCACTGGTTTTGTGTCAGTCCCATATTGTGTTCTATGAGGGAAGTCTCTAGCCATTCGCTCACGAGTTCTGGTTTATGTTTGAGTCCAAATACTCGTACGGCATGGTAGTTAATTTTCTCCCGCAAACGATAGATCTCTTTAACTGAGATGTTTAACTGAGCAGCGATCGCTTCTTGCGACTTACCTTGTAAGTAAAGCTGGAGCCATTGTGCGGCAGTAGTTCCCAGATTTTCTTCGAGATAGCTAGAAAATTCTTGTTTCACTAGCTGTCGCGCGGTTTGCTGTTCTTCTAAGCTTTGTTCTTCTTGATAGTCTGCGACTGCTTTGGGATCTAACAAGCTAAAGGAGTTATCGCTATCATCGCCTAGTATTTCTTCAGACAGCAGGCGTAATTTATTATTGACAGGAACTTGTGTGACTCCTCCCCGTGCCGTGCGGCGCAAATAATTGACAAAGCGATAGACCAATAAGGGTTGACTGCGGATCGGGCGCAAGCAATATTCTTCTAAACTAGCAAATAGCAGAGCGTTGCGTAATTTTAGGTCGTCCGTACACTCAGCAATCCAAGCTATTTGCTGTTGCATGTAGCGATCGCTTTGCAATAATTCTTGTAGTACTTCTTGCAATACTTCTGTAACTTGCCGCTGGCGATCGCGACTCATAGATACGAGCGTGCGAATTTTATTGCGCAACAACTCCAAACTACAAAGCCTCGTCATCAATTGACGATAGGCGCGTTCTGGTGGCATTCCCAAATAACGTTGCTTGAAGATGCGAAAGCGATATTCCATCGCTTGTTTGGCGATCGCTTGTTCGTTGGTATTAAGTTGTTCCCAATCTTCGATCGCGTTGCCGACTAACCAACGAATGATACTCTCTCTCGTGGCATCGCTTTGTTCTGGACATTCAGTGCCTAGATGCGATCGCCAACTTTGTATCAGGTCTGTTGCCAACTTACTCATGAGATGGCACTCCTCCAATCCCTGCTTTACAGTTTGCATAACAACCTGCATTCTTCCTACCTACTACCTTTTGGAGCTGCTTGGGTTGGCAGTACGTGGTGTTTCAGGTCGTAATGATGAAACTTTCATCTCTTTTTATTCAGCAATCTTACCGACGCTGTGACTAATAGAGTGAGTTCCTAGCCAGAGAGGCATCAAACTTTACATTTGGAAGTCTTGTCAACGTTCTCCCCATGCGTGTCATGACCCTAGCTAGCCTGTCATCAGTACGAACTTCCACCCATATACTGTGAGTAGCGGTTCATTTACCCAATGGACACTTATGAACCTCTATTTATTTCTCAAGTCTCAGTACAAATATCGTGCAATAATTTATATTAATTTACATTTGCTCTCAATGGTAGGATATTTTTTAGAAATGATTGGATAAATCACTAATATAATATCAAGTAACGATGCATTAAACATACTAATTTGTCAAGATTCAATGTTGAATTTTGTCTTAAATCATCTCTTTTTCGTCTAGCTCGAAAAAATTCTGTATTTTTAACTACAGCAGAAATATTTTTGATGTATCGTTTTAGTAAAGCCGCGAAATGTTTTAGAAGGAGATTTTAGAAGGGCGATCCGAAGGATCTTATGAGTCAGTTAGTGTCTGAGTTTCATGCTCAAAAAGGAGAGATATTTTAGCTAGTAATTGCTAGATAACTGACTATTGCTCGATCGAGATTGACAAATAACTCGCAAGCGATTCTGTTGCTCTAATAGTGAATCGTTTCCAAAAAATACAGTATATGATGAAGATTGCTATATTTTCGCCAGCTATTTTAAGAAGTATTTAGCTCTATTATTGCTCCAATATGCAAGCCGAAGTTCATGCGATCGATCATCCATTAATCCAACACAAATTGACGCTGATGCGGAAAGCCGAAACTAGTACGGCAAAATTTCGCACGTTGTTAAAAGAAATCAGCTTGTTACTAGCTTACGAAGTAACGCGGGATCTACCGCTCAAAACCGAACAGATCGATACACCAATTGCCTCTACAAACGCGCCAATGCTAGCTCCCGATAAAAAGCTAGTGATAGTATCGATTTTACGGGCAGGGCAAGGAATTTTGGATGGAATGTTGGAGTTGATGCCCTCCGCACGAGTAGGACACATAGGCTTATATCGCGATCCTAAAACTTTAACAGCGATTGAGTATTATTTCAAAGTTCCCGATGAAGTGGAAAAACGAGATGTCTTAATTGTCGATCCAATGCTGGCAACCGGAAATTCAGCTATAGCCGCCGTGGATCGCCTCAAGGCTATTAACCCTAACTCTTTAAAATTTGTCTGTTTGCTAGCTGCGCCAGAAGGAATCAAACATTTCCACTCTCAACATCCTGATGTACCAATTTATACTGCGGCAATTGACGATCGCTTAGACGAACATGGTTATATCGTTCCTGGCTTGGGAGATGCAGGCGATCGCTTATTTGGCACGAGATGAAGTGTAGAGACGTTACATGTAACGTCTCTACACTGGTTGCTACTCACTTTTTTCCTTGAGATAGGGAAGACCTAAAGCAGATGGGGGAGAAGATTTTCCGGCTAAGCCGACTAGGGCGAGAAGGGCGATCGCGTAAGGTAGCATGACCAAAAATTGATAGGGAATATTAACACCCAGAGCTTGAATGCGAAGTTGGAGAGCTTCGGTAGCGCCAAATAGCAAGCAAGCCAAAGTAGTACCAATGGGATGCCATTTACCAAAAATTAGGGCGGCGATTGCAATAAAACCTTTACCGGCACTCATCCCCTCAGCAAAAAACTTGACCTGTACCAAACTTAAGTATGCTCCTCCCAACCCCGCCAAACAACCGCTGAGAATGACGCTGAAATAACGCACCAGTTGTACGGAAACTCCAGCTGTATCCGCAGCACGGGGATATTCCCCTACAGCACGCAGGGTTAAGCCAGGATGAGTGTAGAACAATAAGTAATTCGTAAATACAACCAGAAAAATAAGCAAATATACTAGAATATTTTGCGCGAATAATAGAGAACCAATTATGGGAATATTGACTAACCCAGGAATGGCGATCGCCTCAATACCTGGTAATTTCTGCGCACCACCACTAAAAATCAGCCGCGCCAGAAAAGATGTCAAGCCAGCAGTAACTAAATTAATTGCCAACCCAGAAACTAACTGATCGACACGCCAAGACACGCTCAGTAGTGCGTGCAGTAGCCCTACCATACCTCCGGCTAGAATAGCCGCTAATACGCCTAGCCAAACGTTGTTACTGTAAAATGTTGCAGCCGCGCTAGCAAAAGCACCAGCGAGCAACATCCCTTCTAAGCCAATGTTTAATACGCCCGATCTCTCTGAATAAAGACCTCCTAAAGCTGCAAATGCTAGCGGTACGGCAAGGCGTACGCTAGCAGCTAGATAATCGGCAAAGAAAGATTCATTAGTCATTTGTCACTGGTCATTTGTCATTTGGGAATAGCTAATTTTGAACGCCAGTTGCGGGACTGTCGGCAGAGCCGCCCAACGCACTGGCTCCTTTTAACTTTTAACTTTTGACTTATTCCTTGCCAATTATCTGCTGGAGAATTAAAACAGTTTAGCTTTGTTCGATCGCGCCACAGGCAAGCCGACCACCGCCCGATTGTGCTGCCGTGCCTCCAGATATCATTAAATCGGGTAATTGGTGAACGATGATAGCGCTGCTATCTTCATCAAATAGAGAGACGGGGCTTTCGTAAAGGGTAATACGACTTGTAGCAGTTATCAGTCTGCCCTCACCTTTCTGATTAATATCTATATTTGGTAAATCTCCTAAATGATAAGGGTGATTTTCTTGGACAGGTAAGGAGCTACCGAATGGTCCTGGATCGAAATGTCCGCCAGCAGTACTAAATCGGGGTTCTGCTCCTTCATCACAAATAGCTTTTTCGTGGAAGTGAATGCCGTGTAATCCTGGTGTAAGAACGCCAGGATCTCCTTTCAGATAAAGATCGACAAGAGTAACTCCATTACTAATTTGTCGTAGCTTTAATTCTCCAGCAATATCGGGACCGAAGATCTTTGCTTTGGCAGTAATGGGGCGAGAATCCTGAGCAAAACTTCCTTTAGAGGCAATGGCGAGGACGAACATTGACACAGCCATTGCGATTAGTACAACCCTAAATCCGAATTTTCTCATATAAATTAGTTCTGAAAACAGCACGGAGAAAAGCTGCTGAAGGCGAGTTTCAACAGCTATGGCAGATTTTTGGCGATCGCAAAAAGTTCATCGAATTGAGAAACTCGATACTTTAAAAATTACTACAGGGCTGGTACGAGTTTTTACGAAGATTTTCTGAAGATTGTCAGCAAATTTAGATAAACGAGTTAAACATCGAACTCTATCGATCTGACCAATAAAAAACAGGAGAGTAGCGATCGCCACTCTCCTGCTCTAAAACAGGGCTATTTTATACTAGACACTCTTTCATTAAATACTTAGCGGTTAGAACCACGGGGAGCAGTAAAGGCATCCCAAGCGGCTTTAGCTGCATCTGCCAGCCGATCGCCAAATTCGTGTATTTCTCTGGCGACTGATTCCCAGTTCTTCTCGGCTTCTTGCTTGAGGTGTTCGTAGGAGTTCTCCAGGCGATCTCTTTCGATCAAAGGCTGATTCCGTTCTACAAACTCCCTTGCCTTACGAACAGCTTCTATGTACGTTTCGCGAGTGAAAGAACCGGCAGATTGTGCCTCTAGTTGAGCGCGGGTTTTAATTGCTTCAATCAAGGCTTTGGTTTCGTTTTTAATTTCATCGCTTTCCCCAGGCATTTGCTCGTCAACAAGAGCGCTGCTATCTTGGGGAATGATTTCGATTCTCACGGAGTTGTCTTCTTGATTGCCAATTTCATTAGTCATGGTTCGATCTCCTAAATGAGTAACTTGCGATCTATTGCTTGCTTAACTGATGACTACTGACCGAAGGAAAACTTAGTAGACTGCGGTAACTCTCTTTCCAATTTTAAAAGTTGCTCGATCCGTGCTTCAGTTGAAGGGTGGCTGGAAAACAATCCGCTCATGAATTGTCCTGAAAAAGCATTAACAATGAGTAGCGGTTCAAAAGCAGGATTACCCACCATCGGTGCCTGTCTAGCAGCACTTTCCAACCGCTGTAGCGCTCTTGCCAAAGCCCGAGGATTGCCAGTCATCCGTGCCGAACCAGCATCAGCCGAGAATTCGCGCGTCCGCGAAATAGCGAGTTGAATAATTGTTGCTGCAACAGGCGCAAGTACAACTGTCAGTAATATTCCAATCGGGTTGGCACCACCGCGATTATCTCTAGATGTTGGTGCAGAGAACCATAAACCATAGCTAGCCATTTGAGCTAAGAAAGAAATTGCCCCTGCGATCGTCGCTGCAACTGCTTGCGTCAAGGTATCTCGATTTGCGACGTGAGTTAATTCGTGAGCAATGACACCTTCTAATTCATCTTCTGGCAATAATTCTAAAATTCCTTCCGTTACAGCAACAGCTGCGTGTTCGGGGTCCCGTCCAGTTGCAAAAGCATTCGCTGCCCGCGAGGGAATGAGGTACAGTGCAGGCATCGGCAATTGAGCGCGATCGCACAACCGTTTTACCATTTGATATAGTCCTGGTGCTTGCTGGGGACTAATCGGTCGGGCGCGATAAGCTGCCAGTGCGATCTTATCTGACTGATACCAAGATACTAGGTTAGTAATTGCAGCAATGGCAATACCAGTTATAACACCAGCGCTACCACCAAGAATCCAGTAGCTGATTGCAATTAATAAACCACTTAATAAACCTAGCAGTGCAACTGTTCTGAACTGATTCTGCATATATTTTCTCCTTGTAATGCTGTTATTAACGCTGAATTTGTATAGCAACAACATTACTCAAAGCGCACTCTAATTGTATCGACCTTGATTCAGATTTAGGAGGCAGATAACCTCCCCCTTGAGTACGGATCTACTCACCTTTATGAGGGGTGAGAGAACATTGTTGTGTCATGCCACAATTTTTTCTCAAGGAAATTACTTAATTGCTACTATCTATACAGATTTTGAATCTATCGGTAGTAATAAATATGAAGACCGATCGAGAATCAAACGTTAAAAAACAGTATTTTAAGAATATCTGATAACTAGAATACAAAAATATTGGTATTCATAACTGTTGCGTTCCAGAACTACTGACTACGATCGCTGTAGTAGCGAGCGATCGTTTGTAGATGACAGATAATTTTATAGTAAGGTGAGCCATGCCCATCTTACTACCAACTACTCATGATTATGAGTTGGAAAGATTTAATCCAACTGTTAGCACTGCAACAGCCAGCAATTCGCAATCCGATCGCGATTAGTTTTGGTGCGAGCGCTGGAGCTTTGAGCCGCTATTATCTGACTTCATGGTTTGTGCAACGCTTCGGTAGGTTTTTTAGGTTCCTACACCACCTTTTCCACCTATGGCTTAGATACGGTAACATTAGCAAGAAACCATCAAATTGCAACTGCTAGCCTCTATTGGTTAGAAAGTTATCAGTTGACAGTGGAACCAGTGGCTGGATTCTTTTCTAGTCAACAGTCACCAGTCACTAGCCACTCACTACTTACTACTCACTTCCCAATGACCAATAACAAATTACTCAGAATTCTAGAACCGGAAGTGATGGACTCTTGGGAAGAAGCAGTTGAATACGATGCGATGGATTTCGTAGAAGTCAACACTGCTTTTGCTCAAACCGCAAGTGAGTTATGTCGGATGGACACAGCTAAAGTTCTCGATGCGGGGACTGGTACAGCTCGAATTCCAATTATTCTCAGTCAAATGCATCCTCATTGGCAAATATGGGGAATTGACTTGGCAGAAAATATGTTGAAATTAGGTTTTCAGAGCGTCAAAGCCGCAGGCTTGCAAGAGCGAATTAGTTTGGAAATAGTAGATGCTAAGCGCCTACCTTACCCTGACGATTACTTCGATCTAATCATTTCTAACAGCCTCGTTCATCACTTACCGAACCCCTTGCCTTTTTTGCAAGAACTCAAACGAGTATTGCAACCCAAAGGAGCCATTTGTATTAGAGATTTAAATTCGTCCAAGTGATGCGGCGACTATAGATCGGTTAGTTGAAGGAATTGGTACGGAATACAGCGATCGCCAGAAAGATTTATTTCGCGATTCTTTGCACGCAGCTTTTACAATTGATGAGGTCGAACAACTCGTCACTCAAGCCGAAATTCCGGGTGTGAGGATTTATCAATCAAGCGATCGTCATTGGACTGTAGAGAGACTTTGGAATGGGGATTAGGTTGTTTTGGGACAAGGGGGAACTCGGGGATCCCACGACCGAAGGGAGTGGGGATTAGGGGGCGAAGGGAGACAAGGGGGACAAGGAAGCAGGGGAGCAGGGGAGCAGAGGGGCTTAAGGTGCAACTACCAACTACCAACTACCAATTCCCTACACCCTTTCTTCACGCACCACGCACTACTCTTTACTGATAACTGATAACTGAAAAAGTGGATATTTACAAATCTGCAATTAGACCGTTTCTATTTGATGGCATTAAAGCCGATCCTGAGTGGATGCACGATCGCGTCATTCATTCTTTAGATTGGCTGGATCGAAATCGCGCGCGTCCTGGTGTGAAACAGATTTTAGAACAACTGCAAAAATCTACAGGTTTGCAAGACAAGCGATTGCAACAGCAACTTTGGGGAATCGACTTTCCTAATCCTTTGGGATTAGCTGCTGGGTTTGATAAGGATGGGGTAGCGGCTCATATTTGGTCGAATTTTGGTTTTGGCTTTGCCGAAATGGGGACGGTGACATTTCATCCTCAACCAGGAAATCCTCGTCCGCGTCTATTTCGATTGCCTCAAGACTTTGCCGTTCTCAATCGCATGGGTTTTAATAATCATGGCGCAGAGGTGATGGCGCAACGGTTAGCTGAGAACAATAACTCTCCTACTTTTAGACCAATACCTTTAGGCATTAACTTAGGCAAATCAAAAATTACTCCCTTAGAATCAGCCGCAGCCGACTATCTCAACAGTTTTCGGTTGTTGAAAGCCTGGGGTGACTATTTTGTGGTGAACGTTTCATCTCCAAACACTCCAGGGTTGCGATCGCTCCAAGACGCAGCTCAGTTAGGCTTAATTTTAGATGCTTTACAACAGGAAAATCAGGGAAGAAAACCGATTTTAGTGAAAATCGCTCCCGATTTAGAGTGGGAAGCGATCGTCAATATTCTTGACATTGCCCAAACTTATCAATTGGCTGGAATTATTGCCACCAACACCACAATCCGCCGGGATGGATTAAAAACGCAGATAATTGCTAAAACTGGCAAATCAATTGTCGAAGAAGCTGGAGGAATCAGCGGTTTACCCGTACGCGATCGCTCTACAGAAATTATTCGGTTTATCTACCAACAAACTCAAGGACAGTTACCAATTATTGGTGTTGGAGGAATTTTTACGGCTGAAGATGCTTGGGAAAAAATTATCGCTGGTGCTAGCCTAATCCAGGTTTACACTAGCTGGATTTACGAAGGAATCGGTATAGTCAACCACATCCTCGCGGGATTGCTGCAAAAAATGGCAAAACACGATTTAAACTCTATTTCCGAGGCTAGAGGAAGTCAGTTATCAGCTCGTCGAGGCAGCGACTAGTGGCTGGTGACTAGTGATTAGATGAAGAATTCTACTACTAGCCACCAGCCACCAACCACTCGCTAAATTCGATAAAACTCCTTAGTTTCAGCCGAAAATCCCCAAGAAATGCCATCAGGATCGCGACTGCGAGTCCACTCAGGAAAATCTGGATCGTCTCGCCGCTTATACACAGTGCTGGAATAGACATTCAGCCGCTTAGCCAGTTCTGACTGGATCAGGGTTTGGGGTAAAGGTTGATTTTGGTTGTGGGATATTGATTGTTCTGTAGCTACTGCGATGTCGTCCGGCTGCGGCAATTGTATGGAGGTTGCGCTTTCTGGAGCATTAGGAGTAGGAGAAAAAGCTGAGACAGTTTCTAACGGAAGCGATTCGGCTTGCTTAACTAACTGTGAGGCAATTTGCTGAGCATTCTGAGCTTTTTCTTTTGCTGGCTCTAACTCCTTAAGCGGTTCGCTCTTGTCCAGCATACTGCCTAAAGTGCTGGAGGTGATAAAGTAATAGACTGTCCCTAAGTCTTTATATTCCTGTCGCTGAGCGCCAAATTCGGCTGCTTTACTATCTAAATAGTATTTAGCTGTAGCAGCAGACAAATTTGCCTTGATTGCTAAATCTAATGGTGCGATCCGACCTTGATTAGCTTGAATAACTTGCAAAAAAATGGGATTAACTTGCCGACTCCATTGTTGCCACTGATAGTACTGCCATACTTTATAACCAATACTAAAGATTGCTAGCCCCAGCAGTAAAGGCCAAGTTGTAAAGAAGATGACGATCGCGAATGCTATCGGCAACAGCAAAATCAGAAAACCATCGACACCTCTTTCTAAAGATTTTTCTTTCATTGCAATTTTGGCAAAAAGATCCACTTGTTGGCAAATTAATCATAAACTTGGCAAAAGTAGAGCGCAATTTTTGTAACTCTTAACAATTGCGATCACCTTGGGCTTTTTTGCCAACGGCAAAATTAGCAACTATCTATAGGGTGATTTTATAGATATAAAGGCGTTTCCCGCAACATCTCTACATCTGTCAAACCTAGTAACGTTACTTCCCAAACAAGTCGAGGCTGGGCATAACAGAGTAAGTAACGCCTAGTTGTCTCCAGTTTTTCCAAGGGAAAGTGCTGCATTTCTCTAGCCAAAAACTTTTGCCAGTAGCAATACTGAAGATAGTCTACCAACCAAATTTGAGTTTCTAAATCCAGAGTGCGATCGATTTGACGCGCAAGATCTAGAGCTTCATGGCAAGATGGAGAAATCTGCTGAAGTTTTGCCAGTAATTCAGCCGGAATTCCCTCTAGCTTTTGCCAAGCCGCGATCGCTGCCCCTGGGCTGCCCTGCGCTAGTGCCAAAATAGCTGGTTGGCTCAAAATATGCGCGTAGCCGACTTGTTGTAGTACTTGAGCTAAAGACTGAGAGTCCAAGCGATAAAAAGGAATGCGCTGACATCTCGATACCAGTGTTGGCAATAACGATGCAGTAGAGGGAGCGATCAACACAATTGTCGCCTGTCCTGGCTCTTCCAGGGTTTTTAATAGCGCATTTGCCGCTGCCTCTGTCATAGATTCGGCTGACTCGATCGCGACTACAGCACGAGGTGCTTCCAGAGGTGGACGACTGAGAAATTGCTCGATATGGCGAATTTGTTCGATGCGGATAACTGGTGCTGCTTTGCGTTTTTCTTCAGGCTGAGGCGGTTCGATCCACAAAACATCGGGGTGATTGCCCAACTGCAAGCGCTGGCGCACTTGTTGCTGCTTGGAATCTGGAATTTGAGAGCAGAATAATTGTTCTACAAAGTATTTGGCTGCCATGCATCTTCCCACGCCCTCCGGTCCCGCAAATAAATAAGCTGGAGCAACGCGATTTTGCGCGATCGCCTGAGTCAATAATTCTACTGCTTGATGCTGTCCTATGAGTTGGGCAAAAGAAGCGGTCATGGAGAAGTTGTAAGTCGTGAGTCGTAGGAGCGGGTTTAGCGAATAGTTCGACAACTGAGGCAGTAAATCTTGGGTCAAAACCCGCCCTTATAGAAGTCGTAAGGGTAGTTTTAGCAAATAGCTCGACAACTGAGGCAGTAAATCTTGGGTCAAAACCTGCCCGTACAGAAGTCGCAAATCGGAAGCATCTAGCCACCAGCCACCAGTCACTAGTCACTGATAACTGTCAACACCTGCCAGACGATCTTGGGATGGTAGAAGCTAAGTGGCGATTTGAGCATTTGCCCTACCTCCAACACCAAGGCATGTAGTTCTGGTCTAGAACTCGTACCTTTCATCAACTGCCGATTATACCAACGCATGAACTTGCCTAGCTTGCCTGACGATGATTTATTTGAATTGTTAGTTGGGTGCTGCTCCGTTTTGGGAAAGCCTAAGTCTTGAGTCGTTGCTATAGTCCAAGCAAGAGAATTTTGTTTAGCCAAACGTTTTTGAAAGTCTGAGGTATCTAAATCTAAAGCATTTACATGAGAGCCATATCCTTGCTTTATCCAGTCGCGTAATGCGATCGCTCCCATAGCGCTGACTGTCATCCCCTGCCCGTAAATCGGACACAGGGCGCAAACTGCATCGCCTAAAGCAACAAAACCTTGCGGTAGCCTAATTTTTTCGTAGTGGTACAGTCTGTTAGCAGTCGCACGATGAGCGTAGGTAGGTGACACAGGCTCGGCAGATGCGATCGCCTCGTAAAATCTCTGACTGGGGAGACTGCGGGCAAATGCTAAAAAGCCTTCATCGTCCAATGGCGGAAAATCTTTGCTGTAGCCGCCTAGTGTAGCAATCCATTCTCCTCCCTCGATTCTGGCTAAATATCCCAATCGTGTATTCTCTGGTGGAGATTGGGATATTAACATAATTTTCCAATCTGCATCAAATCCTACCGGAGCGCGGTAGCGGCGCGTTGCATAACCGAGAAATGGATTGACGACGGTTTCATCTGGTGGGGTAAATCCCGCGCTTTCTAGCCATTGTGGTGCTTGGGAACGACGACCGCTAGCATCGACAATTAATGTAGCGACTAGTTCGCTCTCTGTGACTTCACTCACGGGACGTAGGCGAATACCTGTAACGCGATCGCCATGAGAATCGCGCACCAAACCCGTTGCGCGATGTTTGGCAATAATTTCAATATTAGGTATCTCTAAAATACGCCGTCTAATTGCCCACTCTAGCAGCGGACGACTGCAAGTGCAGGAAATGATTTCTGAGGCAGATGTCGTGTTGGCACTCCAGTTACCGTAGGTAAAGTGATGAAACTCCCGCAACCAATCAATTGATAGTGCGCCAGCAGTAGAGAGTTCAGCACCGATTCCCGGAAAAAGTGCTTCTAATATTCTGTACCCTTTGGCAAACAAAACGTGAGGTTGTACTGATTGGGGTACGCCTTTTCTAGATTGAGGCTGGCTGGGTAGCATATCTGTATCAACGATCGCGACAGTCGCAAAATAATCTGCTAGTACCCGTGCAGCCAGCATACCAGCAATGCTCCCTCCTATGACAACAGCACGATCTTGTCCGTGTCTCCGTGTTGAGTTCATTGTTGCAGTATTTCAGCTAAGTTTTGGCGCAAAATCGTCTGAATCTGTTGACGAACTTCGCTTTCACTCAAACTAGCATCAACTCGTACAATGCGGTGCGGATCTTGTCGAGCTAATTCTGAATATCCCTGTTGAACGCGACGATGAAAGGCGATCGCCTCTTGTTCGATGCGGTCGTTGCTTCCCCGTCCTTTAGTTCTGGATAAACCGACTTCTACATCGAGATCTAACCAAATTGTTAAGTCGCTTTCCAGACCAGC
This sequence comes from Chroococcidiopsis cubana SAG 39.79, assembly GCF_003991895.1. NCBI lineage: Bacteria > Bacillati > Cyanobacteriota > Cyanophyceae > Chroococcidiopsidales > Chroococcidiopsidaceae > Chroococcidiopsis > Chroococcidiopsis cubana. The sequence goes on along the minus strand of NZ_RSCK01000012.1, from coordinate 87,478 downwards.
AGTTGCGATCGCGTTGAGTTGATGGATTAAATTTAAATCTAAACCGCGACCGTAACCTTGATAAGCAATCGTGGAATCGGTATAGCGATCGCACAGAATAATTGTGCCAGAGGCAATCGCCACCTTGAGCGTTTCTTCTACATGCTGAGCGCGATCGGCGGCGTACAATAACAATTCAGTCGTGCTGAGTATGGGTGCTTCACCTCTAGATTCCAGCAGCAAGGAGCGCAGTTCTGCCCCTAATTGAGTCCCTCCAGGTTCCCTCGTTACAATGACATCTCGTTTAGGAATCGCAGAGCTGAAAAGCTCCTGAAGCCAGGATTGTGTGGCTTGAATTTGTGTTGTCTTGCCACTACCTTCAACACCTTCAAATACAATCAGTTTGCCTGGTGAGTTCAAATTCGTTCTTTATCAGTTATTAGTTATCAGGGGTAAGGGAGCAGGGAGTAGGGAGCAGGTGGCAAAATTATTTGTTGGCAATAACAGCTTTGAGACTGCGGCAAAATTCGGCGATCGCGGCGAGTCCTTGCTCTGGCGTCCCTTCAGCTAGACGCTTCACTACGGCACTACCCACAATGACTGCATCTGCACCCCACTGTTTTACTTGTGCTGCGTGTTCTGGCTGAGAAATGCCGAAGCCAATTCCGATTGGCTTATCGCTCATCTGCCGAATTTGTTGTAACAAGTCCTGCGCTCGTGCTTCTAATCCAGTTCTAATCCCAGTTACGCCAGTCACGCTCACTAAATAAATAAATCCTTGGGAATGCCGTGCGATCGCCTCAATTCGTTCTGGCGAGCTGGTAGGAGCCACTAGTAGTATAACTTCTACCCCATATTGGGTTGCCACCTGCAAGACGTATTCCGCCTCTTCTAGAGGCAGATCTGGTATGACTAACCCTGCGACCCCGGCTTGAGAGATCTGTTGAAAGAACGGCTCGATCCCTCGGTATAAAATCGGGTTGTAGTAAGTAAATAAAACAATTGGCGATCGCAAATCTGACTTGACAGCCGCGACTATCTCCAAGACTTGCTCTAACTTTGTTCCCCGTTGCAAAGCGCGGGTAGCTGCTGCTTGGATCGTCGGTCCATCAGCCAGTGGATCGGAGTAAGGAACGCCCAATTCGATAATATCTGCACCAGCCGCATCCAAAACCCGTAGTGCCTCAGCGGTCGTTGCTAAGTCAGGATCGCCTGCTGTAATAAATGGGATCAAGGCACACTCATGGCGATCGCGCAAAGACTTAAAACACTCGGAAATAGCAGTCATAAATTAGGGGTTACGAATTAATCTTTTCTTCTTTTTCCAGTTCGGCTTGCAGCTTTTCCAGTTCTTCCGGTGAGAGTTCGTCTAACTTTTTTTGCCAGAAAGCTTCTTCATAGGCACTTCGCTGCTGGTGATAGGTCATCTTCTTCCCCATCACGCGAAAGATATAGCTTAGCAGCCATCCAATCAAACCACCTACTAATAATAGCTGGCTCCAGATCCCAGCTTCTAGATTATCTAAGCCAGCAACTTTTAAAGCAACGTATGCTAAGCCTCCAGCAGCAAAGACTCCTAGAGTCACTCCTATCGCGTCAATTCGTCGCATTGCAACTGTGTCAACCACTCCTATGTAATTCTTTACCTATGTCTGAATTTGGCGGCGCTTGGGTCGAAAGTTGAGGAAGGGCGATAAAACCAATAAACCTGGGAAGAAAAAGAATACCATAAAGTACATAAAACCGCGCTCGAAGGAAGTAGCCGTATACCACCTGAGATTTAAGTAGAGCAGTAGTGCAATTGGGACGACAAGCAAGTATGCTCCTGCCAAAGCTAAGTACAGTAGGGCTACCATCATAAATTTTTTCCCAAGTAGGTACAAATGAACGAGCGATCGCCTAAGGCGAGTTCTCTGTTAACTAAGGTGTATTCCCTGTTTTTAGATATTGTACCGCTCTTCAGTTATCAGTTATCAGCGATCGGTGAGGTGAGTGGCAGGTGGTAAGTTGTTCCGACTTACGAATTTTCCCTTGTCTCCCTTGTCTCCCCCCTCTCCCTTATCTCCCTTGTCTCCCTTATCTCCACACCTACTTTCTTTTTTTAGTTGCATAAATTCCCCTTTAGTGCTGGAATAGTAAAGCGGGGTAGACAACCCTGTCAAAACTCACACTGATAGCTAAGGGGGCGTGGCGGAATGGCAGACGCTACGGACTTAAAATCCGTTGACCTTAAACGGTCGTGAGGGTTCAAGTCCCTCCGCCCCCATAAGATACTTTAAAAACCTACGCTAACAGCGTAGGTTTTTGTGCTTTAATTACGTGTTTACGTGTTTGCTCCGATTGCAATTGTCTGCCAACTTTTCCATTGAAATAGCTATAAACTATCCCGCAATATTACTCAGAAATCTTCCTTTCTCGAACCCCTCTACCCGTAATTTTACGGATGTTTGTTTACCACATGTTTACGATAAAATTGCACAGAAATACTCTACTGTACTAAAACTTTTTAAACTATAGTTCATACTATATAACACCTAATTCGAGCGCGAACAAAATCGCTTCCTACATGGAAAGGCATTGTATGGTTAAGCCTACTATCTTCGATGCTACTGGTTCGTCCAGCGAAGCACAAACTGCAAGCAATCTTACCTCGCGGCAAACAAGCAACTTTGAAGAAGCACAGGAAACTATATATGCTTACTTGTTAGATATTATTAAGCAGTGGTCGCCTGAAAATGTTTTGAAGGAATTCAGACATTTATTTATTCAAGATGATGACCCAATTAACTCCAATGTCATCCGCTCTATATATGAAATTGTATTTGCCAACGATCGCCAAGAATTTCATTATACGCTCAAACGGTCGTGTTATATTCTCGTCAATAACTGGGTTTCTAAAAGAAAATTTAAATACATCCAACAGCTACTGGAAATTTTAAACGATCCGATTACTAAGCGAAAGTCTCTTTCGCCAATGGTCGAACGCTTAAGAGGTTGGATGCAAGCTTTTGCTAAAAGCGACGATTATCAAAAATTAGAATTGTATGCTCAGGCTAAATTTCAAGAACACGCTCGTTGGAATTCTCGCTATGCACCAATCTTGCTCTCAACTCAATACAACGACTTAAGAAACCCAATCGAACAACGAGAAGCAGCTAGAAATAGAGCATTACAACTACGGTGTAGATTTAAGTTTGACTTGGCGATGTATATGGCACGGTTTGAATCTGCTGGAATCGACAGCCAAATTCAAAATCCGACAGATGTAGGAGATGAAATTCTCCGAGTCATTAAGCTTATTGTAGCTAAACGCGATACTTATAGCTATACAAACATGGCTAACGTATTTAGCAAAACAACTCAGGGACAGAACTACAAAAAGTTTAAGCAAAGTTTAAAAGACTATCTACTCTGCTATGGAGAAAGTCAGGAGTTTTCTGATACCTTAAAACTCAATTTATGGCATAAATTAGATTCGTTATATGAAACCTGGCACGATCAGCTACTAACCGATACAATGTTGCTGAAAACATGCAATAAACTGATAGACTATTTAACAACAGATAAGCGAAAACAGCCTTCACCACTACTAGAATCATTGATATCGCAAGGTAATCCGCTCACGGTTGTCATACTTTTATTAAAGATTGTCTTAATTTGTCAACCCGCACGAATACGTTTAGAAGCTTGTGTTGCCGACTTAATTATGTATCATGAAAAGTCTCCAGAAAGTTGCGTTTGGATGACTAATTTTATTGAAATTTTCACGATTATCTTTGCAATTTATGCAGACAATATGACAATATCAGTTAAATGATATCTTATTAAATTTGTAGAACATTTGTATGGTGAGCATTGCTCACCTGATTTTTATCGATATTTGTAGGGCGAACAAATATTCACATAGTTATAAAAATATCTATTATTTGCCAATGATTGAAAATTGCTACTATCTGTCATTCATCATTGATGATTTGCAGGTAACCAACCACCAACTATCAATTACTAACTATCAATCTCTCATTTAACCAAGCCAATCCCGCTCCAGTAGCTTCAGCAGTAATACTAATAAAGCGATATAAAGCGATCGCGCTAATGACTGCACCAACAGAAAAACTGTTTTGCAATAAAGCGATCGCCGTGACTTCAAAGACTCCTAGACCTCCAGGCGCACCAGGAATTACTAATCCCAGTACCCAAGCTAAACTAAAAGCAGCAAATAATAAAGGAATACGCTCTATTGATAGCGGAATTATAGCTAGTAGAGTTAGTAAAAAACCCGTTCCTCGCAATCCCACAAAACCCAATTCTCCCAATAAAGGTCGCCAAGGATAGCGTTTAATTTGACAGAGAACGCGATCGCTTGTATTTGTAGTAGTCGATTTAAATTTCATTCGACTGAGCAGCCGCATCGCCAAGTTTAGCAAATGAGGGTGAATTGCTAACAATACCCCAGCCAAAACAAAAAATAGTAACAATTGGATATAACTTTGAGTTAGAGCGATCGCCGATTGGATTCCTAGCAAAGCCAACAGGATTGCGGCAGCCGCCATTAATAGAGGTTCTAACAATACGCTTAAAGCTGCTATGCTGGTAGGAATACCAGCAGTTTTTGCCGCAGAAATTCGACCGTAGTAATGCCAGACATTCCCTGGTAAATATTTAGCAATATTTGTTTGCAAATACACTCGTACGAATTGAGGAATATTGACGGTCTGGTTGAATTCCTCTAATATCCAAGTCCAGACCCATCCAGACCAGATATGGGCAAGTAGAGTCACGCATAAAGCGATCGCTAAAGTTAGCCATCCTAAAGTAGCAATCCGAATTGCTGCTACTTCTTGCCAATTGTTTTTGAAAGCTGTTATTAAGAAAAATAAAGTCCCGCCTAGTATTATCCAGCGCAAGTAAGGTTTCAGGCGTGACAAAATGTGCTGCATTCAGTTTCCAATGTGAATCTCTCTTGAGTTAGAAACAAATTGAACTATAGCGATTGCAAAATGCACCCTTTGCTAGAGGTAGCGATCGTTCGTAAATGCCTAAGATTAGCAATCGTTGGTCAAATTCGAGCCACTTTATACAATAACGCCAAAATGCTCTTGACACACATATAAGTAAGTCTAATTGAAAGCATGAAATTTAGCACGCGGCTGAGATTAACAGTACTAGTGTTTATTGCAGCACTTAGACCAAGGGCATTTGGCGGACTGGTTCAGTAAATAGGAGGGTTTTATGCAAAAGTTAACTACTTTGTTCAAAAAACTAAGATTGCGCCAAGTGCTGACAGTATGCCTAGTCAGCGTATTACTGATCTTCAGCGCAGCTTGTAGCAATGCAACGACAGCCCAAGGTGCAAATCCTAATAACCCTGCTGTACAAGCGGGTGGCAATAACAATCCTCACAAAAATCCTGGGGTTAACTACAACAACGTAGATAAATATACTACCGATCCCACAGTTAAAGAGACACCCGATAAATCGCCAACCAATCGCGCTAGTTTAGATGGATATTCTCTGCTTGTAGCAGCTAACAGCGAAGGACTTCTTTACCCTGGAGCAGAAACCCCAGCCGGTAGAGCAGCAAAAGAAACTGAATTACCAATCAAAACAGCGAAAGACTTTAAACAACCCGAAGCAGGCGGGTTGAACCAAAGAAATGAAGATTTAGGAGAGCGGCTCGGTAACCGTTTAGAAAAGGTGCAAGAAGCTTTTAGAGAGGCATCGGAGTTTACTCAAGAAAAAGCAGCAGAAGGTAGCAGAAGACCAGAAGCTCAAAGCAATCCTGCTTTAGGTCAATAGGTTCCAATCGAGTAGCAAAATTGTGTGGCGAAACAAGAACAAAAAACATCTTGCTCTCACAAATAACTCTATCCAATTAAAGGGAGTATTAACATGAACAGGATCGTAACTGCTGTGAAAAAAGTCCATCTGGGACGAATTTTAGTCACCTGTATGGCAGGAATTTTACTCTTCGTTAGCACTGCTTGCTCTAGTGCTGTACAAGCAAAGAGTCCTGATGCAGGAGTTGTGACTGGAAGAAGACAGAATGTCCCTGCTGGGAAATTAGCCGTCCCAGGACAGGAGAATCCTAGACCAGAAGTTCCAGGTGGTACGGCAACTTCTCCCGATTCCGGCGTGGTGAATAAGTTTGAGGGAGGACCGACAATGAATGAATTTAGCGATGTCGATCCCAGAGCCAGAGATTTAGAGAAGGCAGCTAACAAAAAGGCTAATGCCTTAATCGAAAATGCCGAGCGCAACGTCATCGACCAAACAAGTGATGTTGGCGAAAACACCAAGCGAATTCTAGGTAAAAAAGGTGAGAACGCAGAAGATTTCGGTAAGAATGTTAACCGAAATACCGAGAGTCTCCAAGACAAGATCAAAGGTACTGCTGAAGACCTAGCCAAAGGCGCGAAGCGCGGTACGGAAAATATCAAAGACAACACCTCTGATGCCCTACGAGGAGCAGACAGAAATGTCAGCCGTGCTGCTGAAGATGCCAAAGATACAGCTAGAGATTTAGGCAAGAGCGCTCAACGCAAAGCTGACGAGGCAGCTCAAAACACTCAACGTAGCTTGGACCGCGCCGGACAAGCTGCTAGAGATGCAGTTGACTAATTTTCTTGAATAAGTTCTGTTGCTGAGGGTGAGTCTATGCTCACCCTATTTTTTGCTAAAAACAAACTCAGTGACTTGACTAATTTACTCAAGTTCTTTTCTATGAAGAGCCACACAGTAAGCAGAAGCCATTTGGTTGAAACGATTAAAAATTTGTTCTAGCCAGTGAGAATCGGCATTTGGAAATAATTGCTGAAGTCCGACAAAAGTAGAATACTCAACAATCGCAAGTTCAAGTGCAATTTTTTCGTCAATTTGTCCCATCTCACTAATTAAGCCGACTAAGTATTGGATTCTCTGCTCGTCAACCTGCTTGAGGACGAGTTGCACTCGTCGATCGACTCCCGACCAATTTCTAATTGCTCGCTCAATATGTCTGTCTATTCCTGCTGCTAGACGGTCGAGTTCTCGACGGCGATCGCTCAGATTGTCAAGTTGCTCGACGGTTGTGATAATTCGGTTTGTATATTCGGACTGCCAATACTCAAGTAGTGCGTTAATAAATTCGTCGTGATTCTTGAAGTGGTGGTAAAAGGAACCCTTTGTCCGACAGGTCACTTGACAAAGGCGTTCGATGGTTAAAGCTTTTTCCCCCTCAGAACCCAATAGTTGCAAGCCAGTATCGAGCCAGTCTTTGCGGGTCAATCGTTCAGCCGTAGTCATGTTGAGAACAAACCTAAAAATCCCAGTAGAGTAATGGGGATGAAGAATACCCACTGCGGGTAATCAAGCGGTTTTAGCCTGCGTAGAGTTATTAATCCCACATTAAGCAACGCACAAGCAGCTGGAATACTGGTTGCAGCTAGAGCTAAAGGAATATTAGTTGGCAACAGTGCAGCCCAGGCATACGTACAGGTCAAAAATAACAGCGCGATCGTCACAATGTGCCAGCAGTAGTACATTGTCAGCTTGGGTATTTCTTGGAGATCTGAGGCATCAAGTAATGGTATTACCACCTCACGTCCACCCCAAAAAAGATGAGCGAGGAAAGTAATTAGCGAGATAACGGCAGCAGCAAAAAGAAACCAGTTCATGACATTCTCCTTCTTTGCTGAGATATTCATACAATACCATACCAAATGGTATGTTTAAGTTTAGCTGAATTCGCTCAGCACAAATTTCTGAAATATTTTCATTCCGAATTCTGTTCGTACCAAGCTTGCAGCGCTAATCGATGAACTTCTCGCCAAGGGAGATCGTGCCGTCGAGCAATTTGCCAGCAATCTTCGTATTCTGGCTGGACGTTAGTAATTTGACGCTCTGTGGCTGTACCAGTCCAAGCAATTTTAACTCGCACCGTACCGTGGTCGGTTGTTACAGATTGGATTTCGCGCTGTAAAGCCAGCCGTTGTTGAGTATAGTGGCGAATACCTAAAGTTGTAGTTTCTCGAAAGACGATCGCCTCAAGATCGGTCACCTTGTCAGGGTAGCAAATTACAGTGAGCAAAATGCCAGGGCGAGATTTTTTCATCCCAATTGACTGCGTAAAAACATCCAACGCTCCAGCCGCTAGCAGCGCCTCCAAGACGTAGCCGATCGCCTGGGGGTTAAGATCGTCGATCTGGGTTTCCAGTACCGCGATCGCCTCTAGAAAGGGGCTAGTATTCGATCCTTGTAGGGGCGCATCATGCAACGTCTCCACACCCAGCCACAAGCGCAGAATATTAGGAATCGGTAGATTAATGGAACCCGCACCCTGTCCGATCCGCTGTATCGTCATGGTGGGTGGAGAGCCAAAATCTGTAGCTAAAGTGGTGGCGATCGCGGCTCCCGTAGGCGTAACTAATTCCTTTTGGATACCATTGCTATAAACTGGACAAGCCCGCATTTCCCACAACTTCAATACCGCTGGTACGGGAACCGCCATTAGTCCGTGGGCAGCTTTAATTGTACCGCCTCCCGTGGGTAAGGCAGAACAGTAAATTTTATCTATCCCCAACCAATCTAAACCCAAGCAAGTACCGACAATATCTACAATGGCATCCACCGCACCAACTTCGTGAAAGTGGACTTTCTCTGGCGCAATACCATGCACTGCTCCTTCCGCAACAGCTAGCTGACGAAAAACAGCTAAACTCCAAGCTTCAGCACGAATCGGTAAATTAGCTTTGAGGATTAAATCTTCAATCTCGGGCAAATGACGACCGTGATGATGGGTATGATGGTTGTGGTGGTGATGCTCGTTACCTAGTAAATCGACATGAAATTTTGTTGCTAACTGCCCATTACGGTGAACGGATTCAACCCTTAGTTGGTATTCTCGTTCGATTCCTAAACCCTTAAGCTGTTCTTGTAAGTATTCTAGCGGCACGCCAGCATCTACCAGCGCTCCTAAGCACATATCACCAGCAATGCCAGTAGGACATTCGAGGTAAGCTAGTTTTGTCATAAGTTAGTGGTGCGTAGTGAGTGGTGAGTGGTGCGTGAGAAGAAGTGGCAAGTGGTGCGCGGTAAGTGGCGAGAGACAAATTTTGAATTTTGACTTCTCCCCCTTGTCTCCCTTTTCTCCCTTGTCTGTTCCCCTACTCCCTGCTCCCTGCTCCCTACTCCCCGATCATGGCTACAGTCTACACAATTCATCCCGACAATCCTCAAACTCGCACCGTGGAAGAAATTATCGCAGCGCTGCGCGATGGTGCAGTCATGCTGTATCCGACTGATACTGTCTACGCGATCGGCTGCGACCTTAATTCTAAATCGGCAGTGGAGCGAGTGCGCCAGATCAAACAGCTATCAAATGATAAGCCGCTAACTTTTTTGTGTCCTTCTCTCTCTAATGTGGCAACTTATGCGATCGTCAGCGATCCTGCTTACCGGATTATGAGGCATTTAATCCCAGGGTCTTATACTTTTCTGCTCCCCGCCACCAAGCTCGTACCGAAATTAGTCCAAAATCCCAAGCGCAAAACGACGGGCATTCGAGTCCCAAATCATAAAATTTGTGCTGCTTTATTAAATACTTTGGGTAATCCGATTATTTCTACCTCAGCTCACTTGCCTCAAAATGGCAACGGGCGCTCTGCTCCGGCTGAAGCTAACTTATCGCGAGTCGAGTTATTCGATCGCCTAGACAACATAGTAGACGCGATCGTCGATGATGGCTCGGAGCCAGAAGATGAAGTCTCGACAATTATTGACATGACGACAGACGAACCAGAAATTATCCGCCAAGGTAAGGGCTGGGAAGCTGCCGTAGCATGGGTGTAATAAATTCGGAATTCGGAATTCGGAATTCACGCATTAGTTTGTACCCCACACCCTTTCTTCCCTGATAACTGATAACTGGTAACTGATAGCTGAATTGACTCATCGAAAATTCTCATCAGCCGAATCGTGCCATTAAGTGTATTGTTTTGCTAAGTTAGTCTTAACATATTGAAAAGAAAGTCTTCCCCCAGATCGCTGCGATCGCTCCAAATTAACTTCCAATTGCGGAATAGGTAACGAGTGATACACAGATATAAGTGGGCAGTATGTTAGAGAAATTAAACGAACGTCTATTCGTTCTGAGGCGGTTATGGCTGTCTATTATGCCCAGACTTTTAATTTATTGAGCCAGCAGTTGCAGAGAGTTTTTCAGACAATTGATGCTGAAAGTTGCCCGCTAACTTTCAACTTCCACATGCACACGGTATATTCTGACGGTAGGTTAGAACCGGAAGAAGCGATCGAGCAAGCAATTTCAATCGGGCTGCGAGGATTGGCAATTACCGACCACCATACTATAGGTGGGTATCGAGCTGCTCAGCGTTATTTAGCCCAATGGCAATTGCATCATCCAGATTTAGAAAACTGCGTGCCTCACTTATGGAGTGGAGTTGAGATTAATGCCGGATTGTTAGATACAGAAGTGCATATTCTGGCATATGCATTCGATCCCCAACACGCACGTATGCAGCCCTATCTCCAAAGACGTACTGCAACCGGAGAAGCATATTGTGCTGCTAGCATTATTAGTGCAATCCATGAAGCGGGGGGATTAGCAGTTTTAGCTCACCCAGCTCGCTACAAGCGATCGCCTTTCGATCTTATTGCTGCTGCTAACCAACTGGGAATTGATGGGGTAGAAACATATTATGCCTACAACAATCCCCATCCCTGGCGACCTAGCCCGAAAGAAACTCAACAAGTACGCGCTCTGGCTCAACAATACCACTTGTTAAATACCTGCGGTACGGATACCCACGGTCGTAGCCTGCTCCAGCGTCTGTAACTGGCAACTAATAACTGCTCACTGGTCACTGGTAACTGGTAACTGAACTTGTTCCCAAGCAGTTCCCTTATAACCGTAGGAAAATATTTCTGGATGAAGAATCTCGGCGAGAATTTCTAGGGAATCGACTAAGCGTGGACCCGGACGATTGAAATAAGCGTTACCGTCAGTAGCATAGACTCTGCCACTTCTAACTGCTCGTAGATGCTGCCATTCTGGGCGCTGCGTTAAAGGCAACATTTCTGCCTGGGTACGGTTGAGGTCAAGACCGCAAGGCATGACCACAATAATACTTGGATCGGCAGCTATCAGGTTTTCCCATCTTACTTGAGCGGATGCCTGACCGGAAACACTAAATAAGGATTGACCTCCGGCGATCGCCACTAGTTCGGGAATCCAGTTACTTGCTACCATGAGAGGATCGATCCACTCAATACATACGACTGTTGGTAATTCCGACACCGATAGCCCGCGAACCTTTTGCCGACAAACTTCAATCCGCGACTGAATATTTTCAATTAATCTATTTGCATCGACTCCGAGCGTCTGAGCTACACGCTCTATATCTGCCCACACGTCTGCTAAAACGTTGGGTTGAAGAGAGATGATTTGCGGTTGAGAATGCGTTAGGTTAGCAACTGCTTTTTCTACTTCACCCAGACTTACGGCACAAACATCGCACTGGTCTTGAGTGACTATGTGGGTTGGCTGTAACTGTTCTAAGAGGTCGGTTTCAATTTGGTAGATGCTCAGTGCTGATTGGATTAGTCGATCGACATCCTGATGAATCTCAGCGCTACTACCGTTAGAGTTAATTCGCGCCCGCGTACAAGCCGGACGGTTGAGTATTTCTGGAGGAAAATCGCATTCGTGCGATCGCCCGACCACCACGTCTGTTAGACCCAATGCTGCTAAAATCTCGGTAGCACTAGGAATCAGCGAGACTATTCTGAGATCTTGCTTTTTCATCAGTCGCTCCTACATCTCAACTTGAATCCTGTAACTTCAGCGTTAAACTTCAGCTTTTAAGCAAAAAATTATACAATTAGCACAAATATTTATTAACTATAATCAAATTCTACTTGAGATAGCACTGCTATTAATCAATCTCTGGTATTACATCCGAATAGTTGATGGAAAACTTATATATCGCCTCTTGACGCTAAAAAGCTATTTGTTTTCTAATGAAAGAATTAAAGAAAACATACAGAAAAATGTCACTAACACACCTACTGGCTGAAGAACCTGACTGAAAAAATAACTAAGAATTTCACGACTGAGAAAAATTTAGATCGGAGGCACGATAAAAAGTAGAGTTGGCGATCGCAGCTAAAATTGCCTCACTGCGAAACTACTAAAATTCTTGGGCTGAATGAGCAATCCTGAACGACAATTTGTAACGCACGTAAACCCAGCTCCACTGAAAATATTATTAGTGGGGCAGCCTAGTTTGGAGCGAAGAATTCGGGAAATGCTACGGGCAGTCCAAACCCCGTTACAACTCGTTTGGCAAGAGCGGGTGCAGGCAGCTTTAGCGGAGCTCAAAACAGAATCAGCTAGTGTTGTCCTACTCGAACTCGATCGAGCTGGGCAAAAACTCAAACAATTGCGGTTAGCTTACCCGCACATGCCAATTGTTGTTTTAGGAGAAGACGAAGCAGAAAATGCCCAAACAGCATTAGCCCAAGGAGCGCAGGAATATTTAGTCAAGGCAGAAGTAGAGGCGCAGGGATTGCTGAGGGCATTGCGCTATGCAATCGAGCGCCAGCAGTGGCAAACTCAGTGGCGACAAACTCAATCCCAGCTGAAGCAAGCCGAGGAAAAGTTAAGCCTTTACCAAGAAATTGTGGCGAATTCTAATAACGCGATCGCAATTTATGACTCTCAAGGCAATTTTGTCGAACAAAACACCGCTCACCGCACTCTACTAGGGTACGAAGATGAGGAACTGTGCGGACAGAAAAAAGACGAAATTTTCTCGTCGAAAGCACAGGTGGCGGAGATTTCTACTCAATTGCAAAATGGTGATAATTATCGGGGAGAAGTGACTCTGCGCCGTCGGCAAGGATGGTTGGTGACAGTAGAGTTATTTGCTTTTCCCCTGCGCGATCGCTTGGGAGAACCAGTTTACTACGTAGGAATTGGACGAGATGTCACGGAAAGGTTGCAGGCAGAATCTACCCTTAAAGAACGCGATCGCCTGTTGGCGGCTGTTGCCACCGCTAACAATCACCTGTTAACTACCACAGATTTCTCTGCTGCGATCGACCTAGCCTTGGAAACTTTGGGTCAAGCCTGCGATGTCGATCGAGTTTACGTATTTGAAAATCATCTTCATCCCAGCACGGGCGAACTGTTAATGAGTCAGCGTTTTGAGTGGACTAGTTCTACCGTCATCGCTCAAATCGACAATCCAGAATTGCAAAGCCTGTCTTATCAGACCTGCTCTCCTGTATGGTATGACAACTTAGTTGCAGGTAAACCAATTGGTGGACTCGTCAAAAATTTACCGGCGCACGAACGCGAAGTTTTAGATCGGCAACAGATTATCTCCATTTTAGTCGTGCCGATCTTTCTCGAAGGTCAATTTTGGGGTTTCGTCGGCTTTGACGACTGCCATCGAGAACGTCAGTGGACGGAAACCGAACGAGCAATCCTCAGCGCCGCAGCGGGTAGCATTGGTGGTGCGATCGCGCGCCAGCAAACAAAAGTGGCGCTTCAAGAAAGCGAATTGCAATTCCGTGCCATTTTTGAACATTCCAGTATTGGGATCGGTCTTTCAGACTTGAAAGGAGGGCAGATTGATAGCAATCCAGCCCTGTGTCACATTCTGGGTTACAGTCGGGAAGAACTGTTAAAAATGAGTTTTACTGACTACACTCATCCAGATGATATTGCCGCAGATGTCAAACTTTTTTACGAACTGGTCATGGGTCAACGCGATCGCTACGAGATCGAGAAACGATACACTCGTAAAGATGGTTGTCAGGTGTGGTGTCGCCTGAATCATTCACTAGTGAGAGATAGTGCGAATCGACCTCAGTTTGTCATTGCTTTAGTAGAAGATATTACCATTCACAAACAGATAGAAAATCATTTACGCGATAGCAAGGAAGCAGCAGAAGCAGGTAGTCGGGCGAAAAGCGAATTTTTAGCAATTATGAGCCACGAACTACGCACGCCTTTGAATGGAGTTTTAGGGCTATCGCAGCTGCTAGGGCAAGAGTTATTTGGTAGTCTTAATGCTAAGCAAAAAGAATACGTGAGTTGCATTCACAGCAGTGGCGAACACTTACTAGCTTTAATTAACGATGTCCTCGACCTCTGCAAAGTTGAAGCAGGTAGGGAAGAACTCACGCTGGTGCGGCTAAATGTTCGGGATTTATGCACTTACTGTTTGAGTGTCGTGCGCGATCGCGCCGTTGCCAAGCAGTTGCAATTACTCAGTGAAATCGATCCGCAAATCGATAGCTGCATTGCTGACGAGCGCCGTGTCAAGCAGATGCTATTAAATTTACTCGCTAATGCAATTAAATTTACTCCCAAGGGGCAAGTATCCCTACGGGTAGAACAAGTCAACCAGGGAATTGCTTTTAAGGTTGCAGACACGGGAATAGGCATTGAGCGATCGCAGCTAAACCTATTATTTCAGCCGTTCAAACAGCTGGATAGTCGATTAAACCGACAGTATGAAGGCACGGGATTGGGTTTATCGTTAACCCGTAAGTTAGCGCGGTTGCACGGCGGCGATGTCACTGTCCGCTCGACTGTAGGTAAAGGCAGTGAATTTACCCTATGGTTGCCAAACGCTTACTCAAACGATCTACGTCAAGAGCCAGCCAAGGAGCGATCGCTCCTATCCCCAACCGAACCAAAGCTATCCCGTAAACGTCCTGCTAACGGCTGTCGATCGCCAATCGCTAAACGGATTCTCATTGTAGAAGACGACGATCGCAGCGCCCTACTATTGCAAGATTATTTTGAGATCGTTGGCTACCAAGTCAAGCATCTCAAACACCCTCATAACTTTCAGGGGATGTTATATCTCTACCAGCCAGATTTACTGCTATTAGACGTACAGCTACCAGGCGGTGTGTCAGGAATGGATTTGCTTTGCAGTTTGCGCCAGCAACCAGAGTGGCAAAAATTACCTGCGATTATTCTTACCGCTTCGGTAGAAGCAGGAGAACGCGATC
Source organism: Chroococcidiopsis cubana SAG 39.79 (assembly GCF_003991895.1). NCBI lineage: Bacteria > Bacillati > Cyanobacteriota > Cyanophyceae > Chroococcidiopsidales > Chroococcidiopsidaceae > Chroococcidiopsis > Chroococcidiopsis cubana. Next base: position 72,469 of record NZ_RSCK01000012.1, on the reverse strand, counting down.
GCTTTTTAGCAGCTGGAGCCAACGACTACTTCAGCAAACCCATAGGCATTGCTCAAATTGAAAAAATCTTGATGCAGTATTTAAGCTAGTGGCTAGTGGCTAGTGACCGTCAACCGTCAACCAATGACCTAATAGCAATGATTTTGCGGTTTTTCCCGAGCGGTTTTTGCCGTACCACCAACCAAAACTATTGGATTAGCACCACCGTTGTGAATGTCATATTGACCGTTGTTACTGAAAGTGTTACTACCAGCTAAATCGATCTGTGCTTGAGAACAAGCCGCGATCGCAATTCCATCCCTTTGATTATTTTCGATCGCGTTGTTGCGTAGTACCGGACGCGCTTCCTGAGAAACAAAAATTCCATCTCTGTTGTGAATAATTTTGTTTTCCACGACTACAGGTGCAGCCGTACCACCTATTGCTAGTCCGAAACCAGTGTCTTGAAACACGTTGTTGCGAATCTCTCCTTGAGCTTCGTTAGCCAAAGACATGCCGTTACCACCGTTTTTCACAAAGACATTTGCCGCAATTTTAGGTGTAGCAGTCCCAGTCACAAAAATTCCTTCTCGATGGTTGTTGGTGAAGGTGCTGTACTGTACGGTGGGATTAGTTGATTCAATCCACAATCCCGTCCCGCGTAAGTTGGAGTTACCAATTGTCACACCAATAATTGTGCTATCTTTTTCGGCTACGACAGCAACATTCTGACGCGCAAATGTGCGGCTGAGATAGCGTCCGCCACCATTAATCACAACGTTCTGACCGTTAGTCGCAACATCGCCTTTGAGCGTTATACCCGATTTGAGTTTTAGGGGAAATACTTCACCACTGCGAGCCGAGTAAGTACCAGCAGCTAACTGAATTAGGGTTCCCGGTTGTGCTTGTCGTAAAGCAAAAGTAATAGTACGCAACGGAATTGAGGGGTCTTTACCTGCTGTGGTAGCATCTATACCTGTTGCAGAGTTAACGTAAATTATCTGCTGACTCGGTAGGGTTTTGACTCCAGAAACCGAAGCTTGTTGCTGTACGGGACTTGGTTGTGCTTGGGTGGGAAAATTCACCATACCAATACACAAAGATCCGGCGATCGCGCCAACTTGACAAAATCTGATGATTGTGGGAGAGTTCATACCTATCCTAGACTTATACTTCCTGATTGTTTGCGTGCCAGCCTGACTTACAGCAGTTAGAGGAGAAGATGCACGTCTTCAGCAGGTATTAACCTACAAATTGCGATCGCAGTTTGTCGCGATCGTCCTCTTGCTACTAAAAAAGTAATTAGCTGTGTTATTTGATATTTCTCGTGAGGTTTCTCCTGCTACCGTTTGCTCACTCAGAAACGCTTTCACACACCACAATTGAAAGCTCGTCCACACACCAGAATTAACTAGGCAGTTAAGGAGTACCCAGCGCCTAAACTTGCGACTGGCTCAATTTGCAGCAGCAACCTTTATGCACCGATGAAATAAACCTTAAACTCTCAGCTCTGGCTTTGACAGTCGGTAAAAGTCATCAAGTATGTCAGTCAGAAAAAGTCATATCGAAGTCAGAAGTCAGAAGTCGGAATGGCACGAGCGTTTTGTGACTGGGTACAACAATGGATTTGTGCTGACTATTTGTCAATTAACAAAATATTAAAATTACTGCTGAAAGAAATATTAGTAGTTATTCTGATTAGTTATTAGGCAGCGAGTAGTGATTAGATAAAAGCATTGAGCCGCTAGCTACCAGCTACTAGTCATTGATAACTGATACTGATAACTGATAATGGATGTCGAACTAGGCTTAAAGATTGTCGAGCAAATTCTGGAAAAAAAACACTTATCCAAAGTGCAGGAAATCTTGTTGCAACAGTCTTTGATAGGACATTCTTACACAGAAATTGCTAAAACTTCCGGCTATGATGCTGGTTATCTCAAAGATGCAGGCTCCCAACTGTGGCGAATTCTCAGTAATGTTTTGGGAGAAAAGGTAAGTAAAAATAATTTGGTTGCCGTACTAAAACGTAATTCTTTCCGCTTTGCACGTACAGAATCAGACAGACAATTCAATTCACAATTTACAAGTGGTATTAATACTACACCAACCAAATACAATTCACAATTAAATCCTACTTCCTATTCGACTCCTGACTCCCCTGTACGGGCGGGTTTTGAGCAAAAATCTATTGACGTAAGCCGTGAATCTTTTGATAAAACCGCCCCTACGAATCCCGACTTCCAAAACTTGGAACTAGAAATTGATATTTCTCTTTTTTACGGACGCAGTACTGAATTAGCTTTACTAAAACAATGGATTTTAGGTTCACGCTGTCGTGTGGTAGCAATTGTAGGAATGGGTGGGATTGGTAAAACTGCTTTATCTGCTAAATTAATAGCTCAGATTCAGGATAAATGTAACTATACGATTTGGCGATCGCTACAATCCGCACCTTCCCTGTCTGAATTATTGTCAGACATAATTCAAGTACTGACTCAAAGACATGAGCTTTATCTTCCAGAAAAATTAAGCGATCGCATTTCACTTTTACTCTTTTATTTACGCCAGCAACGCTGTCTTTTAATCTTAGATAGTTGGGAAACAATTCTGGCTAGCAACGATCGCTTGGGCTGTTGTCGAGAAGGATTTGAAGGTTATGGGGAGTTAATCGAGCGTTTGGGTACAGAAATTCATCAAAGTTGCTTAATTCTCACTAGCCGAGAAACACCTCAAGAAATTGTCGCTTATTCAGGAGAAAAACTTGCAGTGCGATCGCTGCAACTTACTGGACTACAAGTTACTGAAATTAATGCTATTTATCAGACGATTAATACTTTCTGGGGAACTCCTGAAGAATGGCGGCAACTAGTTGATTATTACAGTGGCAATCCGCTCAGCCTCAAAATAGTTGCATCTGCTATTCAATGTTTATTTGACGGTAATATTTCTCAGTTTTTGCAATGCTGGAGAGCAGAAGTTTTTATCCTTGATGGAATTCGAGATTTACTAGACTCTCAGTTTAATCGCTTGTCCGATTTAGAAGCGGAAGTGATGTATTGGCTGGCAATCGAGCGAGAACCAGTTACGGTAATAGAACTTCAAGACGATTTACTTTCTATTCTCTCTAAACAGCAGCTTGTTAATACTTTAAATTCTCTTTGCCGTCGTTGTTTAATCGATAAAAATGGAGGAAAGTTTATCCAGAGTCCATTGATTACAGATTATATTCTTGAAAAGTTTACTCAACAAATATATCAAGAAATAAGTTTAGAAGATAGAGAGGTTTTTGGCGATCGCCTCTCGTTAAAAAACAATTGTAAGGGCTTCTCTACTTGAATTTCGTAGAGTGGGCATTACCAACTCTACGCTTGAATTTCAGGTATTGTATTAAGTGTGTATGCACTTATTTTTGAAAATCATTTATCAATTTTTCAGAATAGTACTTGCTTTTCAAAAGCCTATCCAAGGTCATAATGCTCAGCGCCCCCGTGATACATACGCCATAGAGGGGAATAAGCACGATCGGATAAGTAATTACATTCCTCATTAAAGGATCGTTCAGTAGAACATTAAATGTGAAACCGGTACCAACCGCAATCGCAAAATCTAACATTCCAAAAATGTGAAATACAAGATACTTAGTGTAACTTTCTCTTAAGAACAAAATAATTGGTACTAATAAACCTACTGCTAAATCTCCAAATTCTGCGTCGATAATAAACTGTTTGGGCAGCAAATTTTGGCTTCCATAATCGAAAAATACTATTGCTGCAACAATTCGCCATACATGATAAATCGTGAGATGTTTGAGGTCAATAGACCAAATATACGACCTAAAATCTTCACTGAAATAGTACGCTAAAACTGGAATAGTAATACCTGCTATCACTAACAGTGGAACCCAGATTGTATTAATGTTTGAGAGAATCCCAAAATATCCCGTAACAAATACGGCGGCACCCCAAATCGTTAATACTAAAACAAACCAGCGTTCTGTCGTTTCGTTCTTAACGTTACTCTTCGTACTCATGTAGACTCCTTGTGTTGAATAGAATGCTAAATGTAAGTGGTATTTTCATTTAAGTGTATATACACTTAAATAGAAAGAACGAGCGCATGTGCTTTTTGGTACAATTAGTTCTCATACGCTAAAGAAACAGTATCATTCAAAGCAATCAGTAAGGAATTCCACTGTTGTTGACCTAATCCATCAATTACAGAAGTTTGCGCCCGTTCCCACAAAGGCAATGCTACAGCCAATGCATTGCGACCTTTTGCAGTCAGAGAAACAACCCGTATCCGCCGATCCTCACCTGGCTGAATAGCAACAAAACCTTCTCTTTCTAGTGGCTTCAGATTGCGCGTCAACGTTGTTCTATCCATAACTAAGAGATCGGCTAGATCGTTGATCGTTCCTGAACCTGCTTGAGCGATCGCTACTAATATCGTAAACTGAGTGATTAACAATCCACTCGGCTTGAGCTGCTCGTCAAAGAATTGCGTCACAACGCGAGTGGCTTTGCGGAGATTAAAACAGGTACAGGTATTAGCAACATTGCCTAACTGAACTAAATTGAATTGGGCGTTTTGCTCTGACATATTTTTAGTGTATATACACTTATTGGTAATGTCAAGCCATAGAGATACGCGATTGGGTTTTTGCGGTCAGATTACTCGATCTTCCCCGCAAACACGCGCTCTGCCGCACCCGTCATGTAAAGTTTTTGGTCGTGCGACCATTCAATTTGCAGACAGCCACCTGGAAGTTCTACAGTAGCAATGCGATCGCATTTTCCTGCTAACACTCCAGCCACCAGGGAAGCACAAGCACCCGTACCGCAGGCTAAAGTTGCCCCAGCACCGCGTTCCCAGACCCGCATTTTCAAGTAATCTCTGCCTGTAACTTGAATAAATTCCGTATTCGTGCGCTGGGGAAAAACTGGATGATGTTCAAACTGGGGTCCGATCTCCTCTAGGGGAATAGCAGCCACATCATCAACAAAGGTAATACAGTGAGGATTACCCATGCTGACACAGGTAACTGACCAAGTCTGACCTGCAACGTTTAGAGATTGGTTAATAACTTTCTCTCCAGCAGTGACAAGAGTTGTCGGAATTTCCTCGGCTAACAATCTTGGTTCTCCCATGTCTACCTTGACCTGACCATCAGCAGTGAGTTGGGGAACGATGATACCAGCTAAAGTATGAATGCGGAGGCGAGAGGTAGGATTCGTGCTTCCCTCTAAATCTGCTAAAAATTTGGCAAAACAGCGAATTCCATTACCGCACATTTCCGGTTCCGAGCCATCAGAGTTGAAAATCCGCATGGTGTAATCAGCACCGTTGGTTCCAGGTAGTGCAAAGATGACACCATCAGCACCAATCCCAAAATGGCGATCGCATAATTTGACAGCTTGCTCTGGCGTAACGATTGGTTCGCTAGAGGCACGATTGTCAATCAAAATAAAATCGTTACCTAACCCGTGATATTTAACAAATTCGATAGTCATGTTTAGAACAGTGAATAGGGAGTAGGGAGTAGGGAGTGGGTCAACAATTCCTGACTTCCGACTCCCCATTTTTAACTTTTAACTTTTAACTTTTGACTTTTGACTTTTGACTTCTCCAATGACAACTGAAAGCCCAATCGAGGGAACTATCAATATATAGGAATTAAAGTTAAGTATAAACATGGCTAGCGACTACGATACAGCATTACCTAGTATTCGGCAGGTACAATCTCTGATCAAAAGTCAGATTGTCGTAGAAATGAAACTCATGACAGGCGACTCGCTGACGGGTAGATTAGGCTGGCAAGATTCTAATTGCGTTTGCCTAATTGATGAAAGCGATCGCTCCACTACAATTTGGCGACAAGCGATCGCCTACCTCAGACCGAGAGTTAGGGAAATAAGAGACGAATAAGTGGTTAGCAGCTGGCGATTAGTGACTAGATATTCTAGCCACTAGCCACCAGTTACTAGTCACTCCCGCCAACTATCCAACGGCAAATACTCCCGCAAAGCTTCTGCTTCTATAGCTTTCACCACTGGTACGCTGGAGAGCGGACTTGAAGTGACGGCTAGCAATTTTTGCAACTGTGTCATTGCCAAGTAACCGCCGCACAATAGCAAGCGATCGCCTGCCCGTAAAGCCATATTGCCATCGGGAAACCGCAGAAATTTACCGTCGCGGCGAATGGCTTGGACTTGTATGCCAAAACGACGGCGAATGTCGAGATCTCCTAGAGTTTGACCGATCGCGGGGCTATCAGCAGCTACCATCAACCAATGACAAGCAGCATTGGCTTCTGGTACAGTTGCCTCGCTTTGAGCCAATTCCTCTAAAGCGGCTAATTCTTCTGCTTCTCCCACTAACAATAGGCGATCGCCCTTTTCCAACATCGTCTTAGCATTGGGATAATCGACCTCTTGCCCGTTTGCCCGTTTAATTGCCATCAAACTCACCCCCGTCAAGTAGCGCAAGTCCGCTTCTTCTAGCGTCATACCCGTGAGTGGCGAACCTGCTGGTAAGGCGTACCAACGGCTATTTAAATCTTGAGTAGCCTGCTGCAATTCGCGCGAAACTTGAGCCGCCGTCCGTTCTGGACGTAACTCTAGATAATGATGATTGCGAATTTGCTGCATTTCTTGCTGAATCGAAATCGGTGCTAAACCAATTTGTGTTAGCAAATGACTGGCTAGTTCCAAACTCGCTTCAAACTCGGGCTGTACGACCTCTCTCGCCCCCAACTGATAGAGTAATTCAATATCTTTATCCTTAGTTGCCCGTACTACCACATCGAGATCGGGCGATAATTCCAACGCCCGCTTCAGACACAGGCGGCTGCTCATCGGATCGGGTAGGGCGATCGCCAGCGACTTAGCTCGTTCGACCCCTGCCTTTTCTAATACGTGTAAACTAGCTGCATTGCCATATACATAAGGTACGCCCGCCTCGCGGACTTGCTGAATTCGGCTTTCTGATTGGTCGATTACGACTACGGGGCGATCGCGTTCTTGTAATAAGCGCACTAAGTTTTTCCCAACCTGCCCGTAACCGCAGACGACAACGTGATTTTGTTGAGGCGTGTTGGCTGAAATTTCGAGTGGTAAATCTTGCCCCTCGATGAATTTTTTCAACCAAGGTAATTCCAATAACTTTGGCACGAGTCGCAACACGAAAGGCGTAAGAACGAGCGTAACGGCAGTCGTACCCAAAATCAGCAGGTAGACGGGACGGGACACCAAACCGAGCGATCGCCCTTCACTCGCTAATACAAACGAGAATTCTCCAATCTGAGCTAATCCTAATCCCGCAATCAAAGCTGTTTTCAATGGGTAACGGAAAAGCATGACTAAGGGCATGACAATTGCAAACTTACCCACAAAAACCAAAGCCACCAGCCCTAAAATTAACTCCAAGTTTTGCCACAAAAACACGGGATCGATCAGCATTCCAATCGCGGCAAAAAACAGCGTCGCGAATATATCTCGCAGTGGCTCAACATAAGTTAGAGTCTGGTCGGCATACTCCACTTCAGAAATCATTAATCCGGCGACAAACGCCCCCATTTCAATCGATAGCCCCAAATGCTCTGTTAATAGAGCAATTCCCAGACACAGCGCTACGACTCCTAGTAAAAATAATTCTTTGCTTTCAGTTCGTGCCAACAGGCGTAATAGAGGAGGAATCAGCCAAATTCCTGCGGCAACAGCTCCGGCAGCAAATAAACCAATTCGCAGCAGTGCCGTTACTACCGCTATACCAATTAACTGCGGCGGTTGGTCTAGTGCGGGTAAAACTGCCAGCATCAATCCCAGTGCTAAATCTTGGACGACCAGAATTCCCAACATCACCTGTCCGTGAGAACTCGCCGTTTCGTTTCGTTCCATCAGGCACTTGAGGACGACAGCGGTAGAAGATAAAGATAAAATTGACCCCAAAAATACGCCCTTAGCAGGTAAGATTTCCCAAGCTCCTGCAACTCCACAGACCAACACCGTGACCAGAATTGTGAGAGCAATCTGCAATCCTCCTCCGCCAAGGGCGATCGCCTGCACTTTTTTTAATTCAGCAAATGAAAACTCTACACCCAAGGCAAACAGCAGAAAGGCAACGCCAAATTGAGCGAGAGTTTCAACTTGAACTAACTCCTTAATCAGTCCTAGTCCAGCTGGTCCTACAACCATGCCACCCAGCAAATAGCCTAGCAGTACTGGTTGACGGCACAACGCCGCCAGTAAGCCGCCGCCTGCCGCTACTGCCAAAACCAAAACCAAGTCAACTATTAATCTAAAATCTTCCTGCACAAACTTATAAAAGAACTATTAAGGTATATAAACTTCAGCATACAGAAGTTTTAAGTTTATTTGGGAGCGATTACAACATATCTACTTTTGTAAAAACTCGATACAGCTTTCATAGGGGATCGAGACCATAAAGTTAATCTAGTTGGTCAATCAGTCTGGACTTTTGCGAGTATATGAATCAATTAACAGGGAGCAGGGAGCAGAGAGCAGGGAGCAGGGAGCCGGAAAGCAAAGGACAAGGGAGACAAGGGAGCGGTCAACCAACTACCAGCTACCAACTACCAACTACCAATTACCAACTACCAGTTCTCCACTGCTTTTTACTCTCACTGGGTATTGCCTTAGTCTCAGCCTTACCAGCCCAAGCTTTGCAGGTACGGGTCGCTCCCACTAAGCCTCATTTAGGCGATACGCTGTCGGTAGTCGTCAGACCAAACAACCCCGATATCAACGTCAGCCCTATCGTGACTGTCAATCGCAAAACTTATCCAGCTTTCGTCATTGCTCCTGGTGTATTTCGCGCTTTTGTTCCTACCACACCTTTACAAAAAGTAGGAAAAAGAGAGATTCAGATCAGCAGTGAAGGTAAAGTTAGAAATATAGCCGTATGGGTGGCAAATCGTAAATTTCCCGTGCAGAGAATCAACTTTCGACCCGGGAAGGCTGGGCTAGAAGCAACCGAACTCGAACTGAGTCGAGTAGCAGCTTTTAAATCGCTCGTTACCCCGCAAAAATTTTGGAATGGTCCTTTTCTTAAGCCCAATCGCGGCAGAGTCAGTACGATTTACGGAGTGCGGCGCTATTACAATGGCAAATTTGCTAAAGATTACTACCATCGTGGCGTTGACTATGCAGGTCCGGTAGGTTCTCCCGTAGTTGCGCCTGCCGCAGGGCGAGTTTCCTTAATCGGTTTAGAATCTCAAGGGTTTCGAGTTCACGGTAATATAATTGGACTCGATCACGGTCAAGGAGTAACGAGTGTTTTCCTGCACTTAAGCCGAATCTATGTCAGAGAAGGAGATATTGTTAGAGCCGGACAACCGATTGGCGCGGTAGGTTCGACGGGGGCTTCAACTGGACCCCATTTGCATTGGGGATTTTACGTTCAAGGGGAAGCAGTCGATCCGACAACTTGGCGGGAACAAGGAATGAATTAGACTTAGGGTGCTAATTTTTGTGCTGTAGCAGGGCAAAATCAATCCAGGGTTAGTTTAACTATAGGAAAGCAAAATAGGTAAAGCAGCGTTATGAGCATTCAACAAATTGTCGAGCAAGCCCTTCAAGATGGCTATTTAACACCAGCCATGGAAGCAGAGGTGGGTAGAATCTGTGACACTGCTTCCGAGCTTTCCATAGAAGAGTATATGGCGTTAGATAAGTTGATGGGTTCGCTCTTGACTGGCGAAGTTGTAGCGGTGCAGCGCAAACAATTTATCAACGTCATGGAAGAGTTAGTGCTGACTGAAGTTATCGCACGGGTAGCAGAAATTAAAGTTACCAGTGGTCACAGTCTAGACGTAGGTGATATCGCTGCCTATGCACTCAATCGTCTTCCTCCCCTATATGCTACGACTGAAGAAGGTGCTAATTACCAGCGCCAGCGGGCAAAAGAAGAACTGGCAGCGCTAATTGTACAACAAATCGATGAAGCGATCGCCCGCAGCTTAGACCGACCCGAATTCTTCCCAGAACGCCAAGCCCTCGGTAAAAGTAGTGGTGGTAAAGAGGTAGTGAAACAAGTCAGTATGCTACTCCAAGCCTACGCACCTAACTTCGAGCAACAGATTTCTTAGCCAATCGCTCATTGCTAATTGCTAATTGCCAAAAACAAATATACAGACTGCCAATGACAGAGCGTAGATTGTCTTCCACCGTTAACGTGGGAGACAAATTAGTCTTGTCAATCGCTTGACGGAACTAAGTTTAATCTATCTTCATCTAAAGCCAAGAAAATATTAAGATAGTATTATGATTTGCTTCTATCTTAGGATGGAAATAGGCAAACTAGAAATATCTAAAGAATTCTGGCAATTAGATTTCAGTTGTTTCAAGTCGGCGCTCGGTTTTGTGACTGTAAGTGAAGTACAGCTAGTGGTTGTGGGGGACAAAGGCAATGTTAGAAAAGCTGATGTTAGCGATCGCAATTACCATGTGCGTCAAGTTGTTGCTTGGAGTCGGTGTACCGATCGGTCACGAACCTGCGAAGCCCAGTTATCGGGTCGTAGAAAATCCTAAATCCTCCTTAATGAAGGTCATATTTCCCCGCGATCTCCGACAGCAACTAGCTTTTAGGGAGTGGTAATGGGTAATTGGTAAGTGGCTAGTGGATAGTGAATAGTGAATAGTGGATAGAATCGCTTCCTTGTCTTCCTTGTCACCCATACCCCAGACCCCACACCCCATTTCAGCCCCCGGCTTCGGGAACATACTGGTATCAGATTCACGTCTCTAACTTGAGACAGATTCCGCTTTGCTGTAGGGAACTTCTGTAAAGTGGGGCAGTCTATGAATCGGGAATGTTTTCGAGCCATTGGCATTTATGAGTCAATCAATTCCTGTATGCTGGTCAACAGTTCACGCAACGGTTACTCCAGCGGCAGTGACAGTAGAAAAGCTATCCGATCGCGATCTCATTTTGCGCTGTCAGGCTGGGCTGCGTCCAGACAAGGCTGCATTTGCCGAGCTGTTACGCCGTTATCAGCCCCATGTAGAGCGCATGTTGTATCATTTAGCACCTGATTGGCAAGATAGAGCCGATCTAGCTCAGGAAGTTTGGATTCGCGTTTACCGCAACATCAAGCGGCTAAATGAGCCAGCTAAATTCCGAGGCTGGTTGAGTCGTATTGCCACCAATATCTTCTACGATGAATTACGCAAACGTAAGCGAGTTAAACATCCCTTATCTCTAGATACTCCCCGCGTCGCCGAAGATGGAGAGATGGACTGGGAAATCGCCGGAGATAATCCTAGCCCGGAAGAAGAGTTGACAACGCGAGAGTTTTACGAGCAGTTGCAAGAGGCGATCGCAGATCTACCCGAAGTATTTCGCACAACTATCGTGCTGCGAGAAATTGAAGGAATGCCCTACGAAGAAATTGCAGAAATTACCAACGTTTCTTTAGGAACCGTCAAATCGAGAATTGCTAGAGCTAGAGCTAGACTCCAATCGCAACTGCAAAACTATCTTAACGGTCAATAATCAATCAGTCTGAAGATAGACAGCAATGACACCAGAATATACGTTTGCAAGTAGATCGAAACTCTAACTCAAATCTTTAAAATCTTCAGAAATATCAGCAAACTCGGTAGCTTGGTGAAAAGACAGATCTAGGCATATCTATGAATAAGTGGGTGATGATGTTAAAATGACCTCTGATGAAAAACGTTGGATCGACAATCGCCCCGACTCAGGGGAAATAGATAAACACCATACTATTGAGGCAAATCAATTAATCGGTGCTATGGATATGTTGAAGCGCGATCGCTTCGAGTTACTGAGCGCATATCTGGACGGGGAAGTTACCGCTGCCGAAAGGCGAGAGGTAGAGACATGGCTAGAACACGATCCAGAAACCAAGCGGCTGTACGAGCGCTTGCTTAACCTCCGTCAAGGAATTGGAACGCTGCCAGTACCGACACAAGAACCTGTAGAACAAACTATTCAACAGGTCTATCAAAGGATACACCGTCGATCGCAACGGCAGGCAATCGTGTGGGGTGGTACTGCCATTGCAGCTGTGTTTGTAGGCGCGATCGCTACCCTACCAAACTCACCAATCGCACAACTTGCCCGACTCTCCAAAATTGAGCCACTTATGGTCGCTATCAACGACCCAGTGGTAGAAATCCCCAAGATCGTGATTCCTTCACCAAATGGTGAAAGACAAAATCAAAATAATCGACCAATAGAGCCACAACAACATCCACAAAATAAGAATTTTAATTGAAGTGAGTGTGAGTTGTGAGTGGCTATTGACTGGCGGCTAGCGATCGGAAAGGAATCTAGCCACTAGCCACTGATAACTGGTTACTGGTCACTGGTCACTGGTCACTGATTTGTGACTGCTCCACCAGCCGTCAGGAAGAAGAACGCCACCAAAAGTGCGTGCTTGTTCTAGGGTCATCAAGTACGTCCAAGCTTTACCTAAAGGCGCTAGAGAAGTATCGTAGACTTCTATTTGCTGCCGATAATACTCGTTTTCGGCGATCGCCCTTTGCGGGTCGTAATCCTCTAGCCAGTCAAGCTGCTGTAAAACATCTGGATTGGTAAAAGAAAGCAGAACTCCATAGACTTTGAAACTACCAGGAGTCATGGCTGGATATCCGAAAGGTAAATCGAATAGTTGACCCAAAGCGAGCGCTTCTCGTGCTGCCACTACATAATCCGCACAAAACTGTTGATAATTTGCCTCGCCAGGCTTGAGCGTACCATATACAAAGACTTTTATGATTTCGTCATTTGTCATCAGAGAACAGGGTGTAGGGTGTGGGGTGTGGGGTGTGGGGTGTAATGAGTGGTGCGTGGGAAGAATTCGGAATTAATGCGTGAATTTTGAATTTTGACTTCCCCATCACCAATTACCCATTACCCATTACCAGTAATTTAAAATATTGAGACAGACACGAACGCATCAATAGGAGTCTCATTCGTGGAGTCCCGTTATAATCCCGCAGCGATCGAGGAAAAGTGGCAAAAAACCTGGGTAGAACAAGGTATAGACAAAACTGAAGAAAACCAAGATAAGCCTAAATTCTACGCCCTATCCATGTTTCCGTATCCATCGGGTAGCCTGCACATGGGTCACGTTCGTAATTATGTGATTACGGATGTAATTGCTCGCCTCAAACGAATGCAAGGGTATCGGGTGCTACACCCTATGGGTTGGGATGCTTTTGGTTTACCCGCAGAAAATGCTGCCATTAAAAATAATATTCCGCCTGCCAAGTGGACTCAACGCAATATCGCCCAAATGCGCGATCAATTAAAGCGGCTGGGTTTGTCAATTGATTGGGATAAAGAACTTGCCACTTGTTCGCCAGATTATTATAAGTGGACGCAATGGATCTTCTTACAATTCTTGCAAGCTGGACTTGCTTACCAAAAAGAAGCAGCCGTTAACTGGGACCCCGTTGACCAAACAGTATTGGCAAACGAACAAGTTGATAGTGAAGGGCGTTCTTGGCGCAGCGGGGCAAAAGTTGAGAAAAAATTACTCAAACAGTGGTTCTTAAAGATTACCGACTACGCCGAAGAATTGCTGCAAGACCTCGACCAATTGACAGGCTGGCCCGAAAGAGTCAAGCTGATGCAGGCTAACTGGATTGGGAAATCTACAGGGGCATATTTAGAATTTCCCATAGTTGGTAGTTCGGAGAAAATCGGCGTTTTTACCACTCGTCCCGATACGGTTTACGGCGTTACCTATGTTGTTCTTGCGCCGGAACACCCTTTGACTCGTCAGGTGACAACGCCAGACAGAAAAGCCGCAGTAGAAGCATTTATCCAAGAGGTTGCAGCCGAAAGCGAATTAGAACGCACGGCTGAGGATAAACCCAAACGCGGAATTCCTACAGGTGGAATGGCAATTAACCCGTTTACAGGTGCAGAAATTCCGATTTGGATTGCTGACTACGTATTGTATGAATACGGTACTGGGGCAGTCATGGGAGTTCCCGCCCACGACACCAGAGATTTTCAGTTTGCTCAAGGTAATAATCTGCCGATTCAGGTTGTCATTGTGCCACCCAACAATGATGTAGAAACGTTACGTGTAACACCTCTACAAGAAGCATATACGGAACCAGGAATTATGGTGAATTCTGGTTCTTTTGATGGCACAGATTCAGTAAAAGGCAAACAAGCGGTCATTGAATACGCCGAGAAACAAGGCTGGGGTAAAGCCAGAATTCAATATCGCCTCCGAGATTGGCTGATTTCTCGTCAGAGATATTGGGGCGCACCCATTCCTGTCGTTCATTGTCCTAACTGCGGTATCGTACCCGTACCAGAAGCAGATTTACCCGTAAGGTTGCCAGAAGATATAGAATTTACGGGTCGCGGTGGTTCGCCCTTAGCGCAGTTGTCAAGCTGGGTTAACGTACCTTGTCCTACTTGTGGCACGCCTGCGAAACGAGAGACAGACACGATGGATACATTTATCGATTCGTCATGGTATTTCTTGCGCTTTCCCGATGCTACAAATGACAAACTGGTCTTCGATTCAGCACGAGTCAATGACTGGATGCCCGTAGATCAATATGTTGGAGGAATCGAACACGCAATTTTACACTTATTGTACTCGCGGTTCTTTACCAAAGTCTTGCGCGATCGCCCAAAGGGAGGTACTGAAGGCGATCGCAATTTACTCAACTTTGACGAACCTTTCCAACGCCTGTTAACCCAGGGTATGGTACAGGGATTAACTTACATGAATCCCAACAAGGCAGACAAAGATAAATGGGTTCCCACCTCAATTGTCAATGCCGACGATCCTCGCGATCCGCAAACGGGCGAACCGCTAAAACTTGTTTACGCTACCATGTCCAAATCTAAGGGTAATGGTGTTGCTCCAGAAGAGGTGATAGCCAAGTATGGGGTAGACACCGCTAGAATGTTTATTTTGTTTAAAGCACCCCCAGAGAAAGATTTGGAGTGGGACGAAGCAGATGTTCAAGGGCAATTTCGCTTTTTGAATCGGGTATGGCAATTAGTCACCGAGTTTGCCCAACAACCAACAGTAAAAGAAACATCCATCAAAAATCCAAAATCAAAAATTGAAAAAGATTTGCGACGGGCGATTCATACGGCAATTCAAGCAATTACCGAAGATTTAGAAGGCGACTACCAATTTAATACAGCCGTTTCTGAATTAATGAAACTCAGTAATGCCCTGGCTGATGCAACGTGCAAAGATTCTCCAGTGTATGCGGAAGGAATTAAAACATTAATTCTCTTGTTGGCTCCATTTGCGCCTCACATTGCCGATGAATTATGGCACGCGATCGCAAACCAGGAATCGGTTCACAAACAGTCGTGGTTGAAAGCCGATCCAGATGCTTTGGTAGCAGATGAAATGACATTAGTAATTCAGATTAATGGTAAAACTAGAGGCACAATTCAAGTTCCCGCTCAAGCCGATCGACAAATGCAAGAAAAGCTAGCACGAGAATCGGAACCCGCGCAGCGATATGTTGAAGGCAAGGAAATTAAAAAGGTCATCGTCGTACCTGGAAAACTAGTGAATTTTGCGATCGGATAATTGATAATTGCCGAGCGAGCTTTTGTAGGTGGGCATTGCCCACCTTTTTGATTTTAAATATATATACAATTAAATATACGGAAATGAATCGCTAAATTCATTGCAGTAAAAAATGAAAAATTACTTTTATCCTCCTTTACCTAATACTTGTTTGATTAACTTTGCTCAAGTTATTGCTCCAGTTGTTATCCCCTATTTTTTTCAATTTGAATTACGTATCGATCGCGAATCCATCGAAAAAATTCAGGCTTTAAACGAGCGAAGATTACTTTTATTGCCAAATCATCCCACATTTCAAGATCCAATTGCAATCTTTGCTCTTTCTGGTAAGGTAAACCAAAAATTTTACTACTTATCAGCATATGAATTATTTCAAGGATTTATGACTGGAATTTTTCAAAGATTAGGAGTCTATTCTATCCGGCGTGGTTTAGTCGATCGCCCCAGTATTGCAAAAACAATAGACATATTAATTCAACCGAATTGTCGTTTAGTCATATTTCCAGAAGGAGGATGCTCTTTTCAAAACGATACGGTTATGCCTTTCCGTGCTGGTGCTATCCAAATTGCTTTTCAGGCTATGAGTAAGCTAGCTAAGCAAGGAGAAATACCCGATCTATATGCTCTACCAGTTAGTATTAAATACCGCTATACACAAGATATGCAGAGAGTTATTCGTCAAACTCTCAACCGTTTAGAACAAGCATTAAGTATAGAATCTAGTCTCAAAGATTACGATCGCCTGCAAGCGATCGCACAACATGTTTTAGTCCGTATGGAACGAGAATATGAGATTTATTCACCTACTAAAGACGAACTAACCTGGAACGATCGCATTTCTCTGCTACGGATGCATATTTTAGAATCCTGCGAACAACAGCTAGGCATTTCTTCTAATCCTAAAGAACCAGTGCGAGAACGAACCTATAGAGTTGAATATGTACTAAAAACTCAAGTAGACACACTAGAGTCAGAAGCAACAGCAGAAACCGAAACTGCAACAGGCGATCGCGCTAATAAATATAGTTTAATTGAAAAATCAATTAAACGCTTGTTAAACTTTGATGCGATTTACGATGGCTACGTAGCTGAAAATCCTACACCAGAAAGATTTTTAGACACTCTCACTCGCCTAGAACGAGAAGTATTTGATATCGATAAACCCCCAGCTAAAGGATATCGTCACGCCAGAATTAAAATTGGAGAGCCGATTAATCTTAAAGATTTCTTTACCGAATATCAACGCGATCGTGCTAACACTGTGAATACTGTTACGCTCAAAGTTCAACAAATAGTACAGCAGAATCTTGATTTGTTAAATGGTAATTGGTAATTGGTAGTTAGTAGTTGGTAGTTGGTGATAGATGTATATCGTTGAGTTTTCTCGCTCGTTCGGTATAGTTATGGCTAATTACTTAAAATCTAATATAGTATCAATTATGTCAGCGAGGATGACATTCGCTAGTTGAGCGTGATAAGATTTACACATAAGTTAAACATTCATTCCGATGCGAGGAAACAGAAAATACTCTATGCTTTGGTGACAAGATCGAACTAAATATACGGTAAGTGACAGCACCTAAAAGAAACGTATTTCTGTAATTTTACTTGTATGAAATTATTTGGTTAGATTGTATGCAGCTCTAAGCTGCGGCAGAGTAACTATTATTACTTAGTACAAACAATACCTTACATCAACTGAATTAAGGGTATCTACTGGAAAAACTATCTCTTCATGCAAGCGATCGCTTTGGCATGGGAATTTTTCAAATATACATAGCAATTTGTGTTGACTTCAGGCAGATTTCGCGATCGTGCTAGACGGTCGATGGCTATCTTTGACTATCTTCACAGCAGCGTGAGTTGCGTGCATTACAAATGACATTGCTATAGCTGAGCGCGATCGCAATTATATCAACCATATATTTTATTTAGAACAGCAGTATGATCCGAGAAATTAAGTCCGAAAATATATTAATAGCGATGATTGTTTCTCATAAATTTCAAGCACCTGGAATTCATTTTTTTACTCTAGGTGATTTTTCTCAGCAATTAGCTTATATGCGTCATCCTGTTGGAAAAATTATTCCGCCTCACGTCCACAATCCAGTCAAACGGGAAGTGCAGTATACCCAAGAAGTACTTTTGATCAAAAAAGGTAAACTACGAGTAGATTTTTATAATGAGTCTCAGCAATATTTAGAAAGTTATATCCTCGAAGCAGGCGACGTGATTCTTTTAATTGCAGGTGGGCATGGCTTTGAAGTATTAGAAGAAATCGAAATGTTTGAAGTCAAACAAGGACCCTACGTAGGCGATCTAGATAAAACTCGATTTGTCGGAATTCAAACAGAACAAGCTCAGCTAGCTGACGATCGCTTACTCCTTGTTAATAATCAGTAACAAATGACAAATGACGAATGACAAACATATGCTTGATTATATTCCTGTCAACGAACCACTATTATATGGTAATGAAAAAAAGTATCTGAATCAATGTATTGATACTGGTTGGATTTCTTCAGAAGGACCATTTATTAAACAATTTGAAGAACAATTTGCGGCAAGAGTAGGACGTAAATATGGCATTGCTGTTAGTAATGGCTCCGTAGCTTTGGACGCTGCTGTATTAGCACTAGGTATTGGTGCGGGTGATGAAGTCATTCTACCTACTTTCACGATTATTTCCTGCGCGGCAGCAATTGTTCGTGCTGGTGCTATACCCGTTGTTGTAGATTGCGATTCTCATACCTGGAATATGGATGTGAGCCAGATTGAGGCTAAAATCACACCCAAAACCAAAGCAATCATGGTGGTTCATATTTATGGATTACCTGTAGATATGGAGCCAATACTTGCTTTAGCGGCAAAGTATAAGTTGCAAATTATCGAAGATGCAGCCGAGATGCACGGACAAACTTATAAAAATCGTCCCTGCGGTAGTTTTGGTAATATTAGTACCGTTAGTTTTTATCCGAACAAACACATTACTACAGGCGAAGGTGGAATGATTCTCACCGATGACGATCGCCTAGCTGAACGTTGTTGTTCTCTACGAAATCTATGTTTTCAACCCCAGCAGCGTTTCATCCATGAAGAACTCGGCTGGAACCTGCGGATGAGTAACATTCAAGCTGCTTTGGGTGTAGCGCAACTCGAAAGATTGGACGAATTCATTGCCCGTAAACGCCGGATGGGACAACGTTACACCGAGTTATTATCAGATATACCTGGCTTACAATTGCCAATCCCCCAGACTGACTATGCCGATAATATTTACTGGGTCTATGCATTAGTCCTAAAAGATGAAGTTCCATTTGATGCTAAAGAGGCAATGAGGCGCTTGCACCATCATCAAGTTGGTAGCCGTCCCTTCTTTTGGTCTATGCACGAACAACCTGTTTTTCACAAAATGGGATTGTTTGCTAAAGAGTCGCATCCAGTATCAGAAAATATCGCTCGGCGCGGCTTCTACATTCCTAGTGGTATAGCTTTAACTGACGAACAGATGGAACGAGTCGTCGAGGTCGTCAAAGAAATTTTGCGATCGCCATAATTTTTGCCAAATTAATTAGATAGTAGGGTGGGCATTGCCTACCCTATATTTGATTTTCATTTACAGCATTTCTTGCGTTATAGGAGATTAAATGAGGGTTGAAATTTTTTTATCAAATTTTACTCCTCAAATTGGGGGAGGCTTTACGTTTGAAAACGAAGTATTTCGAGCGATCGCTGAATTTGGTGGGACAAGCGGTCATACTTTTATTGTATATAGCTGGGACAAAAAAATTATCTCAAGCACCTTTATTAGGACAACATATTGAATATAGATCGCTGCATCACAGCGTCAAAAAACTATTACTGTCTCAATCGCTAAAACTTATCAAAGAACTATTTAAAAGACTACGGCAATCAAAAAACCTACTCGAACTTAACAGCGTATTTAAAGACGTAATTTTAGTCGCGATATTGGGTAAAGAAGTCGATCTAGTTTGGTATTTAGAACCAAGTACTCGCACAGTCGAAATTCCTTACATTACTACACTTTGGGATCTACAACATCGCGTACAGCCGTGCTTTCCTGAACTCAGTACCCAAGGACAATGGGACGAGCGAGAACAGTTTTACGCAAAAGTACTGAGGTGTGCTTCCATTATCGTGACTGGTACAGAGGCAGGTAGAGCCGAAGTCGAACGATTTTATCAAGTGCCATCTGACCGAATTAAGATCTTGCCTTTTCCCACACCTGAATGGGCGTTAAATGCTCCGCATAACGACGATCGCTACATACTAGAAAAGTACAATATACCGGAAAATTACCTATTTTATCCCGCACAGTTTTGGGCGCACAAAAACCATGTTGCCTTGTTGATGGCGGTTAAATGGCTGCGATCGCAATACAATTTAATTTTTCCCGTAGTATTTGTTGGCTCGGAAAAGGGCAACAAGCAATATATTCAGCAAGTTGTTGCCGATCTCGACTTATCGAGCCAAGTTCACTTTTTAGGGTTTGTACCGCAAGCTGATATAGTTCCCCTGTATCGCCATGCATTTGCTCTAGCTTTCATGTCTTTTTGCGGACCTGATAACATACCTCCTTTGGAAGCATTTGCTTTAGGTTGTCCGGTTGTGGCTGCCAACGTGTCAGGTGCTTTAGAGCAGCTGGGAAATGCCGCTTTACTAGTCGATCAGCGAGACGAACGGCAGGTTGCTTTGGCGATTAAGTCACTCTACGATGACCCAATTTTGCGACAAACGTTGGTACAACGAGGGTTAGCACGAGCGGCAAAATGGACGGGACAAGATTACGTCAAAGCTGGA
Organism: Chroococcidiopsis cubana SAG 39.79; assembly: GCF_003991895.1. NCBI lineage: Bacteria > Bacillati > Cyanobacteriota > Cyanophyceae > Chroococcidiopsidales > Chroococcidiopsidaceae > Chroococcidiopsis > Chroococcidiopsis cubana. The sequence continues at coordinate 52,095 of NZ_RSCK01000012.1, read as the reverse complement.
TTTGAAATGATTACTGAATTTGAATCGCTGCGGCGTTGTTGGAGTCAATACGGTTTAGTTAAAAGCGCTCGATCCTCAAATATCCCCCCTAGCCCCCCTTGTTAAGGGGGGTTGGGGGGGATCTTCTTATCTGAACTGTATTGCTGTTGGAGTAGCGTAAAACCTTACAATCGCTGAAGCAGGTAGGAGGCACGCAGAAAAGTTATTCTTCACTTACGTATGTAGGGGCGTGCAATAGATGTTGTACGCCCCTACGTATATATGAAGCTCATCCTGTGGATCTACTGATAGTAACTGCGATCGCTCCGTAAACCAAAAGTTAATTCCGTGAAACCACGCATGGGGATACGGAAAAAGGCGGCTAAACTTCGTTTGAAGTTGAGTTAGTTCAGGCTAACTTTTAACTTCTTCTAGATAGACAACTTATCTGAAAAATTAGGCTCATTTCATCAGTAAATTATGCCTCAAAGGTGTGTGAGGAGTTACTAACTCAAGGTAATTCCTGCGGATACGTCTGTCTTGAAGTTGGTAACTTTCTCTAGGTCATTGAGCTACTTGTAATGTGTATTATTAAAGCTGCTACAACCACTATTCTCTTAGCGACTCTTGCTTGTTGCGAGTTGAGCTACAAAGCCAATGCCAATCCTAGACCAATCGCCCAAAAACAGTTAGGCGATCGCGCTATGGCAGTGCAGCAAAATAGGGCAACTGCATTAGAACAGGTGTTGCATAATCAAAAGTTTAAAGCCTCCGATTTAGCGCAAGCATCGACTTTAAATGATATTCAGGGTAGCTGGGCGCAGAGCTTTATTGCCGGATTAGTCTCGCGAGGTATTATTCAAGGTTTTCCCGATGGTAGTTTTCGCCCAGACGAACCAGTAACTCGCGCTCAGTTTGCCGCAATTGTCAGTAAAGCATTTCCACAACAATCTAACCGCAACGCGATCGCTTTCGTAGATGTACCGGAATATTACTGGGCAAAGGATGTAATTCAGACAGCTTACCAAACAGGTTTTCTGGCTGGATATCCCAACAACACTTTTTTACCGGAGCAAAACATTCCCCGCGTCCAAGTGTTGGTAGCTCTAGCCAACGGACTGAACTTGACTGCAAAAGCAGAATCTTCCACCCTGCTCGATACTTCATATCAAGACGCAGCAGAAATTCCCGACTTTGCCCGTAGTCCAGTAACAGCGGCAACAGCAAATCGCTTGGTCGTAAACTATCCCAGTAAAGATGTATTGCGTCCAAATCAAACGGCAACCCGTGCAGATGTCGCAGCATTTATCTACCAAGCTTTAGCTAGCCAGGGTGAAATGCCGCAACTGAGAGCTGAAGATCCGGCATCTGAATATATCGTTGGTTTGCAGCCAGCAACTCCAGCAGCATCCGCACCAGAACCACAGCCACTGACACCCGAGCAAGTCGCAAAACTGCGTCAGCAGTATCGCATCGAAGCGACACCGTTAACAGCTTTGATCAGACCGTCAGTACCAGGTGGCGGATCGAGTGTTGGTTCGCCCACGGCATTTGGTGCGGGTTGGGGTAGTGCCTTCTTCGGTACGAGCTTTCAAGGTAGAGCGCGCGATACTAGCAAATCAGATGGAGCGGCTTCATTTGGATTTGGTTTAGGCGATGCAAGTAGAGCTGTCGGTCTAGAAATTGCGGCTACAACTGTCGATCTGTATGGAAATACTTTCGGGGATGGGACTATTAGTTTCAAACTACATCGCCTCCTACCAGCAAACTTTGGAATTGCAGTTGGGGTAGAAAATGCAATTATTTGGGGCGAGACTGACGGTGGTAGCAGTCTTTACGGCGTAGTCAGTAAAGTTTTCAGTCTCACAGAGGATGCAGCAAAGCCTTTTAGTAAGATTACGACCTCAGTAGGTCTAGGTGGTGGTCGCTTCCGTTCCGAAGAGGACGTAGAAGATGGTAACGATACGGTTAATGTTTTTGGCAGCATGGGCTTGCAAGCAACTGAACAACTTTCCCTCATCGCAGACTGGACGGGTCAAGATCTGAACTTAGGTGTATCTGTCGTACCTTTCCGAAGTCTACCTATAGTCATTACTCCATCTCTTGCCGATGTCACTGGCAATGCTGGTGATGGTGTCCGATTTGTTCTTGGTGTCGGTTATGTCGGTCGTTTTTAAGTCGTGACGAAGGGAATCAAAATCATGAATGTTCAACGCCAGCTCTGTATTAGTTTAGCTTTAGGGTCGTTTCTGCTAGTTGGTTCGTTACCCGCTCTAGCTCAGAAGAACAACCAGTCAGATGTCACAGACTTTATTATCACTACTGGTGATATTGTTAGTGGTGCTTTTGTTCCTGGGAGGAATGGCGGTTTTAATCCTGCTGCTCAAGTTGCGATCGATCGGGCTGCTGCTGCGCTTAACGGTTTACTGGCAAAAGGAGCGATCGCTGGTATTCCCCAAGAGACGCAGCAAGCACTAGCAAGCATACTGACTGAAACTGGAAATCCTACCTTGGCTGTCACTCAATTCCAAAACACTTTAGTTGCGGCAGGCGCAGATTCAAAATTAGCGGCAGGGTTTGTCAAAAGTTTGCAAGGGCTAACTGCTGGAAATGTCATTTCTCCAGGTAAATTAGTAGGGGCTATAGAAGCCTACAATGCTTTAGTTAATAGTGGGAATGGAAACTTTTTGCAAGTTGCTGCGCCACAATTGCAAGCGGTAAAAGCAGCCCTATTACAACTAGCAGAAGCTTTGACGAAAGCTAATTCTCCAAAAGCTAATGCCCGCCCCTAGTTTTTTAGAGAACAACTTCAGAAGTTGCGATCGAAAAGAACATCAATCGTTTATGGGTAGGCTTCTAGCCTGCCTTTCATACAAGCTTACATTAAACATTTACTAAGTAATTACTCTGACTACTTGTGACAAACCACGGTCAATCTGAATTAATTATTGCAGCTGGTAGAACAGAACACCAGTACTGGAAAGATTTATGGCGCTACCGCGAGTTATTTTACTTTTTGGCTTGGCGAGACATTTTAGTGCGTTACAAGCAGACTGCGATTGGTATTGCGTGGGCATTAGTACGCCCATTTTTAACCATGATTGTCTTTACAGTCGTATTTGGCAAACTCGCAAAACTACCTGCTGAGGGCGCACCATATCCAATTATGGTGTTTGCAGCTATGTTACCTTGGCAATTTTTTGCTAGCGCTCTTGCAGAATGTAGCAATAGCCTCATTTCTAATGCTAATTTGATTTCCAAGGTTTACTTCCCCCGTTTAATTGTGCCTGCTAGTGCAGTTGTTGTCAGTTTTGTAGATTTTCTAGTTTCAGGCATGATTTTGTTAGGTCTGATGGCATGGTATAACTTTATTCCTTCCTGGCGAATTTTAACACTGCCATTATTTATGGCGATCGCTTTTGTCGCTGCTATCGGCGGCGGATTATGGCTATCAGCATTGAATGTTAAATACCGCGATTTTCGCTTTATCGTGCCGTTCATCGTTCAGTTCGGTTTGTATATTTCTCCGGTTGGATTTAGTAGCAGTATCGTACCCGAACAATGGCGTTTGGTTTATTCACTTAACCCAATGGTGGGTGTTATTGATGGTTTTCGTTGGGCAATTCTTGGTGGAGAAACTCAACTCTATTGGCAAGGATTCATGTTGTCTGTCGGATTAGTCGTTTTACTATTTGCTAGTAGCATTTGGTATTTTCGCAAGGTAGAGCGATCGTTTGCAGACGTAATTTAAGTCAGAATTTTAAAGTATGGCAGATTCAGTAATTCGCGTCGAAAATCTAAGCAAGAAATACATTCTCGGTCATCAAAAGCAAGAACGTTACACCACACTCAGAGATACGCTGACCGAGCAAGCTAAAGCTTTTCAAAGTCGCTTTTTAAAACCTCGCGATCGCCACACTTATAATCCAACTCGCGAAGAATTTTGGGCATTAAAAGACGTTTCTTTTGAGATTAAACAAGGTGAGGCTATTGGTGTCATCGGACGCAATGGTGCAGGAAAATCGACACTATTAAAACTTTTGAGTCGTATTACTGAACCTACTAGAGGAAATATAATTGCTAAAGGGCGAGTAGCAAGCTTGCTAGAAGTAGGAACGGGATTTCACCCCGAACTAACTGGACGAGAAAATATTTATCTCAACGGTTCTATTTTAGGCATGAGTAGAGCCGAGATTAAGAAAAAGTTTGATGAAATTGTTGCCTTTGCTGAAATTGAAAAGTTTTTAGATACTCCTGTCAAGCGTTATTCTTCTGGAATGTACGTTCGCCTTGCTTTCTCTGTTGCTGCTCACTTGGAACCAGAAATTTTGATTGTGGATGAAGTTTTAGCAGTAGGCGATTCAGCATTTCAAAAGAAATGTTTGGGGAAGATGGGCGATGTGTCAAATAAAGAAGGACGCACAGTTTTATTCGTCAGCCATAGTATGCAAGCTATTGCCCAACTAACTAAGCGTTGCATACTACTTTCCCAAGGAAATATTCAATTTGACGGTCACAGCGATAAAGCAGTACGGTTATATCTATCTGAGCAAAAAAATGATTCTGAAAAACTTCCTTATTACCAAGCTCCTGCAAACAAAATAAACAACTATATAGCCTGGGCGCGGGTGCATACTTCTGAAGAACAAGGAATTCACTGCTGGGGTAAATTCATTACGTTCGAGTTTGCATTACATATCACTCAACCCCATGAAACTTTGTGGTTCTCTTTTAATGTAGTTAATGAGTTGCAACAATCTATTTGTATTTTCTGGTTTTACGATGCTAAAGCTCCTTTTCGCCGAGAGCCAGGAGATTTTATTGTGCGATGTGAAATCCCAAAGTTTAAGTTATACATGGGTTCGTATACTATAACTACATGGTTGTCTGAAATTCGTAGCAATACCGTATTAGAAAATATCTCTAATATTTGTCCTTTTGAAGTCACTATGCACGGTATTGAACGGGAAGAGTGTCAATGGCAATCTCATGAGTGCATGTATTTAGAAGAAGCAGTTTGGCACAGTGTGGAAAAGAATTGATTCTATATTGAGAGCGATAGGTAGATAAGAAATGCCAGTCAAAGATGATGTAAAGTTTGGCAAAAATGTGAGTATTTTTCATCCTCAACTTGTGAATCTTTATGGTTGCACAATTGGTGACGATACTAAAATTGGTACTTTTGTAGAGATTCAGAAAAATACTGTTATAGGGAGTCGGTGTAAAATTTCATCTAACAGTTTTCTCTGTGAAGGTGTTGCGATCGAAGATGAGGTGTTTATCGGTCATGGAGTCATGTTTACTAATGACCTTTATCCGCAAGCCACAAATGAAGATGGAAGCTTGCAAACTGAAGCTGATTGGAGTGTAGTCAAGACTTTAGTAAAATGCCGTGCTTCTGTTGGCAGTAATGCCACTATTCTACCAGGCGTAACTATTGGAGAAAAAGCGATAGTTGGAGCTGGTGCAGTAGTAACTCGTGATGTTCCTAACTATGCAATTGTAGCCGGAGTACCTGCGCGTATCATCGGTGACGTGCGCGATCGCTCTCAAAACTTAGAATTGGTGCTTGACAGTTGATATTTTAGCTGTATCAAGGTAGCGCGATCGCCTAAAAAAATTTTAGAGAGACACTTTTAATGAATGCTATTACCGAGTTAGCAAATAAACCGAAACTCGTATATTTTCAAAGAAGATACGAACATATAGCTAAATTTGTGCGGTTGCACTATCAACAACAAGTTAATTGTTTAGCTGAATTCTTTGATGTCACTGTAATTAATGAAGACTGCGACTACCAAGAAATTTGCGATCGGTATCAACCGGAAGTTACGCTTTTTGAAATTGGCATATCGGCTTGGGGATATACTCGTCTAAATATTCAAAATACTTCTGTTTATCCAGAAATACCTAAATTGGGTTTTTATCATGCAGATTGTTTTTGTGAGGCTCGATCCGCTTTTATTTCTGATATAGATAATTGGGGTATACAAACATTATTCAGTCTATCTGTACGTTCTGCTGAGTATATGCCCGAACTTGGCGATCGCATATTTACATGGTCTAATTTTATCGACCCCAATTTATATCGAGACTATGAATGTCCTAAAACTATACCAGTGCTTTTTACAGGCAGTAACAGTTCTTTTTATCCTTGGCGACAACAAATTTTGAAGGTTGTATCTCAAGCTTATCCATCCTTGATCAGTCCGCACTTTGGATATGAAGAGAAAACAGCATTCCGAATGCTTTACGGTCAGCAGTACGCACGCACGATCAATGCCTCTTGGTTTGTACCAGCTTGCGGCACAATAGTTAAAGAGGTTGTGCGCAAACATTTTGAAATTCCCGCATGTAAATCTTGTCTAATTACAGAAAAAACTCCAGCTTTAGAAGCTGCTGGTTTCGTCGATATGCAAAATTGTGTCTTTGCTGACGAAACTGATGTGTTAGATAAAATTGATTACCTATTTCAAAACCTAGAAGAACTTGAAAGAATTACTAATGCAGGCTATCAACTAGTTCACTCTCACCATACCTTCAAACAGCGAGATCAAATCTTTCAATGGTTTAATCTAAATAAAATAATTAAGCCTGGTCAAAAGATCGTTCAAAATAATCCCTTCGGTTCGCTGACTCTTGTAGAGGAAAATTCAGGAATCAAAAATGCTCATATTATTAGTAACACATTAGATAAAATTCTTTTATACCAAGGAGATGAAAAGCTCTGGACGGGTCAATATGATGAAGCAGAATCTCTATATTTGTGCTGCCTAAATTCTTTAATCCAAATGCTACCTGAACCAAAATTACGTTTGGCAATATGTAGCCTTTATAAAGGAAATGCTCAGCAGGCACTCTCGTGGATTCTACAACCAATTGAATGCATACTAATTTTAAACAAAGCTTCAGAACCCGATCCAGTAGAGTGGGCTTACCTGATTATTATCCTCCTTTGCCAAGGAAAGCTAAGCGAGGCGAAAGAACGTGTTAATCAGTTTCCCTCCCTTAACCATCCCGAACTAGATCGCGTGCGTTGGGCAATTGAGGTTTTAAATAATTCAGAGAAACAAATTGCCATACCTGACAATAATTTGTCAAACTATCGAATTAGCGTTCACCAATTACCGAAGTGGAGCTTTAGCGACTGGGTTACTAATGTTTGTACCATGCTAACAGCTTGCCAGCAGTTGACTTTTGCAGCAAAACTGAATAATGTACCTGGTTCAAAAGAGCGATTTTTTAAAGAAGAATCGTTGAAGCTCAGATGTATTTTTAATAATTCATTGAATCTCTTTCTTAGACTGAAACTGAGAAAGTATAATAATTTATTACCTACTCAAAATTATATTGATTTTCGATTTGCTAGACGGCTGATATCAAAACTAAAGTTTAAGTTAAGACCAAAAAGAGTTCGATTATTAAACGTTGTAGAAAAATCGCTTGGCTATTTTCTACCTTATCGTTTATCAAGATTTCAAAATGACGAGTTTGTCTCTGTAATTAAAAAACTGATACAGGAGGAGAACATCAAAACGTTTTTAGCGATCGGTGCATTTACTAAATTAAAAATAACTGAGATTTTGTTTGCAGGAATACAAGAAAATCTGAATAAAATAAAAATATTTTGTGTCGATTTACATACGACAAAATTTCAAAAATTACAGAGGCGATATTTACATGACTCTCCAATTGAATTTTATAATGTTTTAATCGATCGAGAAAATACATTTGATACGGAAGAACCTTCAAGGTTTGCTATTTTTCAAAAAAAGTCAAATAAAAACGATCGCAAACTTTTATTGAATGCCTTACGTCAAAATAATGAAAGTTCAAATGCTATAAAACCTGCTAAAAATACCATTAAAACTATTAAGCAAGAAAAGCAAGTTAACTATTTTGACATGGTATTAGTTGGTAATCTTAAATTTGATATCTCTACTGAATTCGATGAGATTTATGGAGCTAAGTTTGTTGTAATTGACAGTATCAACTCCTTATCTAATCACAACTTACTCCATAGATTGCTAGCACAATCGGGCTATACCATAGTTGCTCAAAATCTTTTTCTCAGAAATGGATATGCCATTTTAAAGAAAACCGATCGCGCTAGAACACTACTGACTGCAATAGATGCCGATCGCTTGAGTGATTTGGAATGCGAAAAAATATAGTAACTATCTTGGACGAATTATGAGTTTGATTCTACTTCAAAGTTGTATGCGATCGCGACGAGAAAAAAAGTCATTTTGACTATACGTGAATTACAGCACTTGTTAATTAGTTGAAAAATTGGTTAGGTAACAATAATGAAAGATGCGATCTCTATAGGTGTAATTGGCTATGGTTACTGGGGTCCTAACTTGGTGAGAAATTTCTCTGAAATCCCAGGAGCGCAGGTAAGAACTGTGAGTGATTTTAAACCAGAATTGCTGGCAAAAGCGCAGACACGGTATCCTACCTTGAAAGTCACGACCGATTATCGAGACATATTAAAAGATCCAAAGATCGATGCCGTGGCGATCGCCACACCAGTTTCCACTCACTTCGATTTAGCTCTAGCCGCATTGCAAGCTGGCAAGCACGTCCTGGTAGAGAAACCGATGACGACCTCTTCCGAACAGGCAATGAGGTTAATTGAGGAAGCTCAACGGCGCAACCTAGTGTTGATGGTAGATCACACCTTTGTTTACACGGGTGCTGTTCGCAAGATGCACGATCTGATTACAACTAAGGTTGTAGGCGAGATTTATTACTACGATTCGGTGCGCGTTAACCTTGGACTGTTTCAGCATGACGTGAACGTATTGTGGGATCTGGCAGTTCACGACCTTTCGATTATGGACTATCTACTGCCATACAAACCTTATGCTGTCTCTGCCACAGGGATCAGCCACGTCCCCAGAGAACCAGAAAATATTGCCTACTTAACGTTATTTTTTGAAAACAACTTAATGGCTCATCTCCACGTCAATTGGTTAGCACCAGTCAAAGTTCGCCGTACGTTAATTGGTGGTAGTCAGCGCATGATTGTCTACGATGACTTAGAACCGAGCGAGAAGGTGAAGATTTACGACAAGGGAATTACCCTCAATAGCAACTCTGCCGAAAGCGTATATCAAATGCTCATTGGCTACCGTGCAGGAGATATGTGGGCTCCGCACCTGGATATGACAGAGGCAATACGGACAGAAGGAATGCACTTTATTGATTGTATTCAGCAAGGCGATCGCCCGATCTCTGATGGGGAAGCAGGATTGCGAGTCGTGAAAATTCTGGAGGCTGCTACTCAGTCCATCAAGCGGCAAGGGCGATTAATTGAATTAAACACAACGGAGGTAGCAGTATGATTCCATTTGTAGACCTAAAAGCACAGTACTTGAGCATTAAAGACGAAATCGATACGGCTGTCATCAAAGCTCTAGAAAGTACGCAATTTGTGCTAGGCAGCGAAGTTGTTGCTCTCGAAGAAGAATTTGCTCATTACTGTAATGCCGATTCTGGTATTGCTGTCAATACAGGCACTAGCGCTCTCCACCTGGCATTATTAGCCGCTGGAATTGGTGCGGGTGACGAAGTGATTACCGTGCCTTTTACTTTCGTTGCTACCACAGCCGCCATTTGTTACACCGGAGCTAAACCTGTCTTCGTCGATATCGATCCCGTGTCATACACGATGGACGTAACCCAGATTGAAGCGGCAATCACCGAGCGCACCAAAGCGATCCTACCAGTGCATCTGTACGGTCAACCAGCAGACATGGAACCGATTCTCGACATCGCTCGCCGTCACGGTCTCGTAGTGATTGAAGATGCAGCACAGGCACACAGAGCCGAGTACAAAGGACAGCGAGTTGGTAGTCTTGGCGACATTGGTTGTTTCAGCTTTTATCCCGGGAAGAACTTAGGGGCATGTGGTGAAGGTGGTATGGTCGTCACCAACAATCCCGAATACGAGCGCAAAATGCGGATGCTGCGCGACTGGGGACAAGAACGCAAGTATCACCATGTCTTTAAGGGATACAACTACCGCATGGATGGCATCCAGGGAGCGATCTTGCGGGTGAAGTTACACCATTTAGATGCCTGGACAGAGGCACGCAGAGCGCACGCCGCACGATATGACAAACCGCTAGCAAATGCAGGTGTGAAAACTCCGACGGCGATGCCTTACAGCCATCACGTTTACCATGTCTATGCCGTGCGATCGCAGCAACGGGACACTTTACAACAAAAGCTGCAAGAGAAAGGGATTCAAACAGGCATTCACTACCCCATTCCCGTACACCTGCAACCAGCTTATGCCGACCTGGGTTATCGAGCTGGCGCGTTTCCTCACTCAGAAGCGGCATCAAAGGAAGTGTTGTCATTACCAATGTATGCAGAATTGAGCGCAGATTCACAAACCCAAATTATCAATGCGGTGATTGCTGAATATGTCTGATACTTGACAATTTTCGCGAACGGCAAAACTTATACAATACAGGTCGTCTGTACTATGTTTGCCGCGATCCTAGAGCTAGTAAGGAAATAGTTGAGGAAGACAATGTTTGAACTAGATAGGATAAGAACTGTCCAAGCCGTTCATGGCTTGAAAGACTTTCAGCCAGATCCTGATTTTGAAATTGGATTGGCAGAATATCTCCTCAACCAGTATGGACAAAAGGGATTGCTTGAGCTGCACTCGCGCTTTGCGATCGGCGATGGAGATTTTGATGGACTGATGCGACGAGCTATTTGGCGAGCGGTAGCGCAGCGATTTGGACATGGAGTTCGGATTGGTAGTGGAGTAGGCTTCAAACATTTAGAAACGTTTGAGATTGGCGATCGCGTGTTTATTGGATCGCAAAGTTACATTCAAGGACGATTTGATGGTAGGTGCGTAATTGGTAACCAAGTTTGGATCGGTCCCCAAAGCTATTTTGATGCGCGTGACTTAATAATTGAAGACAATGTTGGGTGGGGACCAGGTGCAAAAGTTCTAGGTTCAACCCATACTGGATTACCCGTTGACGTTCCCATTATTCAAACAGACCTAGAAATCAAATCAGTCAAAATTGAAGCTGGAGCCGATATTGGTATGAATGCGGTTGTTTTGCCTGGAGTCACAATTGGCAAAGGTAGCATTGTTGGTGCAAGCGCAGTTGTTACCAAGAACGTACCACCATTTGCAATTGTTACTGGCGTTCCAGCTCGTTTTGTTCGCTGGCGTGATGGATACGAATCATCAGAAGACTTAGCAAAACATGCAAGTAGCTACGGAGTTTAGCAATGTAGCTGGCTGGTGCTGGAGTTTCTGATTGAATACAACAAAGTTATTTACGAGCAGAGATCGCCATTAGACGAGACGGTCGGACTACACTGCGATCGCTTCCGAGTTAAAGTTGCAATCTCACAAGTACTCTACTAGGTTTTTAGCAAAATGCAGGTTGACAAAGTACTAATTACGGGCGGAGCTGGTTTAGTAGGTTCTCACATTGCTGACTTATTAGTTGAGCAGGGAGTAGCTGAAATCGTCGTGCTTGATAACTTTACGCGCGGCGATCGGCAAAATCTGCGATCGTCACTAGAGCGTGGTTCGGTGAAGATTGTCGAAGGTGACATTCGCGATCGCCAACTGCTTGCCGATGTGATGCAAGGTGTCGATCTCGTCTTCCACCAGGCAGCGATTCGCATCACGCAATGCGCTCAAGAACCGCGCCTAGCAATGGAAGTTCTTGCCAATGGGACTTTCAACGTCCTAGAAGCGGCGGTGAATGCTGGAGTCAAAAAGGTAGTCGCCGCCTCCTCAGCTTCAATCTATGGCATGGCAGAAGCATTTCCTACCACAGAAGCGCACCATCCCTACAACAACCGCACGATTTACGGTGCAGCCAAGACATTTAACGAAGGACTGTTACGCAGCTTCTACGACATGTACGGGTTGGATTACGTAGCATTACGCTACTTCAACGTTTACGGTCCGCGCATGGATATTTATGGTGTTTACACCGAGGTACTGATTCGCTGGATGGAACGCATTGCCGCAGGTCAGCCACCACTGATTTTTGGTGATGGCGAGCAGACAATGGATTTCGTCTATATCGAAGATATTGCCAGAGCCAACATTTTAGCTGCCCAAGCCAATGTGACGGATGAAGTCTTTAACATTGCTAGCGGTGTAGAAAGCAGTTTGAACGACCTTGCTTACAGTTTGGCTAGAGTGATGGGATCGGATTTGCAGCCAGAGTATGGTGCAGAACGCAAAGTCAACCCCGTACAGCGCCGACTAGCAGATCCGAGCAAAGCAAGAGAATTGCTGGGTTTTGAGGCAAAGGTTTCACTGGAAGAGGGGTTGCATCAGCTAGTCAAATGGTGGCGCGATGAAAAACAAGCAAAGGAAATATGCCATGTCTGAGCAGATGCAGAATATTCCAATTGCCAAACCTTGGATGGGTGAAGCCGAGGCAGATGCCGCTAAGCAAGCGATTATGTCCGGTTGGGTAACGCAAGGACCCGAAGTCGCCGCTTTCGAGCAGGAATTTGCAACTTATGTAGGGGCAAAGTCTGCTTGTGCGGTTTCTAATTGCACCACGGCATTGCATCTAGCTCTGTTAGCCGTAGGCGTGCAGCCTGGGGATGAGGTAATTACCGTCAGTCATTCTTATATTGCCACTGCGAATAGCATTCGCTATTGCGGCGCGATCCCCGTATTTGTCGATATCGAGCCGCACACTTACAACATTAATCCCACTTTAATCGAAGCAGTCGTGAGCGATCGCACCCGCGCGATTCTGGTCGTCCACCAAATGGGAATGCCTTGCGACCTCAAAGCGATTGTGGAGGTTGCGCGGCGCTACAATTTGCCAGTTATTGAAGATGCAGCCTGCGCCATTGGTAGTGAAATTCTCTGGGAAGGACAGTGGGAAAAAATCGGCAAACCCCACGGCGATATTGCCTGTTTTTCCTTCCATCCCCGCAAGGTAATTACGACCGGTGATGGTGGAATGCTAACCACCAGCAATCCTAAATGGGACAAACAGTTTCGTCTGTGGCGACAACATGGCATGAGTGTTTCTGACACGGTGCGCCACGGTGCGAAACAAGTGATTTTCGAGACTTACCCGATGTTGGGCTACAACTACCGGATGACTGATATCCAAGCAGCAGTGGGACGGGAACAGCTCAAGCGCTTGCCGGAGATCGTCGCACGCCGTCGGTTGTTGGCAGAGCAATATCGAGAAAAGCTGGCGGCTGTGCGGGGATTGAAATTACCAACAGAGCCAGTTTGGGCGCAAAGTAATTGGCAGGGTTACTGTGTCCGTCTGCCAAAGGAATGCAACCAGGTACAAGTCATGCAGATGATGCTTGATGCTGGCATTTCCACGCGACGCGGGATTATGTGCGCTCACCGCGAAGCGGCATATCAAATTGAGGCTTGGTCTTGTGGTGGCGATCGCCTCATCGAAAGCGAACAAGCTCAAGATCGGACTATTGTTTTGCCACTTTTTCATCAGATGACTGAGTCGGAACAAGATCGGGCGATCGCGGTTTTGAAAACTGCTTGTCAGGCTTGATTGTAATTATAGGAAAGAATAGCAGGAGATCGCAAAGAGTATTGTATGGAGAGGATAGCTAGCGATACACTCAATCTTTGGCAAGAAGAAGGTAGCCGCCTGATTCCACAAAATTTCGAGGTATTTCGCAACCTAGTTGCTCAAGCGAGAGACTTTGTCCAAAGGGGTGAATATCACGCAGCAGCAGTGTATGCAGAGATTGCAGCCTTATATGCCACTGAGCAACACTGCGGTCTTTTTGTTAGCCCTGAGCTAGAGCAAATTCTCTTGACAATCGGACGACAAACTATACCGATCGACGTTACTCTGAATAAAAATTTCTCATGCAATAAAGCACCAAGAAACATATTGCATGTTTCCACTGCTGTCATGGGCATTGGCGGACATTCTAGAATGCTTTGGCGCTGGATTGGGCAAGATACCGAGCGTTCCCACTCGCTTGTATTAACGCGGCAGGGACTGCACGAGGTTCCTAAATTTTTGAAGGATGCCGTAAATAATAGCCAGGGTAGAATATACGTGCTAGACAAGAGCATCGGCAACCTTGTCTCTTGGGCGAAAAGACTATGCGAAATTGCTGCATCAGCGGATCTGGTCGTACTGCATATATGGAGTTACGACGTGATTCCAACAATTGCATTTGCAAATAGAGAACAATCTCCACCAATTGTCTTTGTAGATTACGGCGATCACTGCTTTTGGCAAGGAGTGAGTATCAGCGATGTGGTAGCTAATCTTCGCGAATCTGGTATGCATCTATCACAAGAGCGTAGAGGCATAGCGAGCGATCGCACCGCTATCCTACCGATTATTTTAAATCCCATCCAAAGAATGCTTTCCCGCGCGGAGGCTAAACGACAACTTGGTTTTGCTGAAGACAGCATTGTCTTGCTCTCTATCGCTAGGTCGCTTAAGTACAGAACGATTGATGGGGTTAGCTTTGCGGATGCACACGTCCCATTATTGGAAAAATACGACCGAGCGATTCTAATCGTAATTGGTCCAGTCGATCCCGAGGAATGGTCGGCAGCTATCCAGCGATCGCAGGGGAGAATTAAAGTTTTCGGGCAGCGCGAAGATACTGCCGTATTCTACCAAGCTGCCGATATTTATGTTGATTCATTTCCTTTCGTCTCGATTACATCGCTATTGGAAGCAGGAAGCTATGGTACGCCTCTGGTCAGCCGCTATCCCTACTCTCATGCGTCCAAAATACTGAGTGCTGATGCACCAGGTTTGACTGACAAGCTGATCCTTGCACGCAATCTTCCAGAGTACACGACAGTGCTATCCCGCTTGGTTGAAGATGAAGAATTTCGGCTATCTCTTGGGGAAGCTACTCGACAAACAATTATAGAGAGACACGTGGGGAGTCATTGGCAGCGCTACTTAGAAGATGTGTACTGTCGTGCAACAACTGTGCCTGGGTTAACTGTAACATCACTTCCAACGACAGATCGAATGTTTGTCGGCGAGCCAGATGTTTTTTTGCAAAAAGTTTTTAGCTCAAGAGACATTGAAATTGAAGAAATCATTCAATCTCGCCTGAGACTAATGCCTTTAAAGCAGCGTTTCTATAGTTGGGTTGAACTCGTCAAGCAGCATGGTTTTGGACGACTTAACGTCTTACTACCGGAATGGTTTTACTGGCACTACTACCGCCGCTTACAAAAATGGAGTATTTCAATTAAAAAGTAGCTTTGCCAATATCTTCCCATTCAAATTTCTAAACCCTGAAGATAAAAATTTTTCCTAAATTATGTGGACATATTGGCGTACTCGTAATGGCAGTACTCGGATCAAACTTGCAATTGCCCGTTCCATCCCCTATTTCTTTGAGGATTTACGTGGCGGATTAATTCATCAAGTCAGCAATCTCCTTCGCTTCACTGGCATTCATGCCAACATGAAACGTCTTGGAATGAAACTTGGTATTGTCAAGGCTCCAGAAAATACTATCCCTTATATCTCAGACGAGTCACCAATCCAACAACTGGCAACTCCAGTGAGCAAACCGATTATTTTTGCTTCCTATTGTATCGATGCTAGTTTCCAAGGCAACTTAAAATTTTGTGGTGGCACTAAAGAACTCGATCTGCTAGTGAAACTGCTGCGTCAAAAAGGCTACGAAGCTTACATGGTTACCTATGACGGTAGCTACGAACCTTGGTTGCTCGATAGTCAACCTCATCTTTCCATAGCTGAATATCAGGAGAAACTTAAGTCGGCTCAGAATGTACGCTGCGTGACTTCCCTTGCAGGTGCTAAAGCTTTCATACAACCCAGCCAGCAGATTTACTTTTGGGATATGGAGCTAGCAATTACCGAGCATCAAGATTTTGCTGCCTTGGCAGAGCTGTATCAAGGCAAACTTAAAGGTGTAGCTGCTATTTCCCGCACGATTCAGGCTTGGCACATGGCTCACTTCCAGCGTGCCTGTACCCTTTTGCCTAATTTGATCGATCGCACCCTTTGGTTTCCGACTCCAGAGCAACGGCAACCTCGTCGCATTGGCTACATGGTTGAAGGTTCTCACACAGAAGCCTATCTCACAGTTATACAAGAAGCCATTCGAGCGAAGGGTCTCGACTTAGAATTTCAGCGAATTCAGGGCATTGAAGCAGAGGTTCTTGCTGGGATGCGTTCTTGCGAAGTTTTCCTCAGTATGAATATTGGTAAGGATCTCTTGTGGGGAGAAGGCTGTCCTAGAACTGTAATTGAAACCCTCGCCACTGGATGTATTGTCATTGCGTTTGACATTATTGGCAACCGCGAAACGATCCAAGACAACTTCAATAGTATCCTCGTACCTCGATATCGCCCCGACTTAATGGCAGAAGCACTAGTACGCCTTTATAGTATCCCTGGCGAACTCGATCGCCTCCGCAGCAATGCCCTCACCTTAATGCAAGCGTGCCATACTTTTGAGGCTCGTTGGTCTGCTATCCAAGAATTCCTGCAACTGTAACAGTTAACTACATTCTGAAATCTGGCAAGTTTGTTATTGCAAAGTAAAAGCGATCGCATTTACTCAAGGAGGAATGCGATCGCTTGAAAGGAAGTTTTGATAGCAGTTTTTAATTGGGTAAAACAAACGGTTTGTAGGGGCGCACAGCCGTGCGCCCCTACAAATGTCACGCACGCAATCGAGAATTACTCTGGATTAGAAAAGCGTGAAACGATAACTGCCCAGATAGGATTTAGTTATTGGGAGTAAAAACAACATCAACCCAGTAGTTACTTGCCTTATATGTTTGGTTGGGGAAACCACTGGAGCCGTATTTGTAAACTCCATTGCCGCCGCTGGCTCCATTGACTAGAAAGTGTAACGGTCCATTGTCAGCGCCAGAAACAGCAAAGTAATTCTCATCACTAGAGTAGCGCCCGACATTGGTGTGATAAGAAGCAACATAGACAGTATTGGCGCTAATTGCTACGGGGCGATCGAAGTTGACTTGCTGCCAACCTGAAGCAGTTTCGTTGGTAAATGTTGCCGTTGCTAGTTGTTGTCCGCTGCTAGTCCACAACTTACCAGTATGTACGCCCGTATTTCCAGTACTCTTGTAGAATCGAATGCCAGTGATATAGCCGCTGACATCTGTTCTAAACTTAATGCCGAGTTCCACGGCTGCGGTATCGGAGTCGGCTACCACAATAGGCATTGCATTAGAACTCCAAATACTATAAGCAGAAGTCGATGCTGCGGCTGCGGTGGTGAAAGACCAAGTAGAGTTTGTTGCTAAGGCGTTACCTGCTAGGTCTTGTACCCGTGGTTGAGTTGTCCCACCTCTGAGGGTAGCGCGATAGGTTGCACCAGTTGCCAGTAGATTGCTCGGTTGCAGTGTAGCGGTGCGGCTAGCGGCATCGTAGGTGACAGTGGCAGGGACGAGCGCGTTATTGGCATCCTGCAACACAAAAGTATTGGGATTTATCGTTGCCGGGTCGAGCGCTTCGCTAAAAGTTGCAGCGATGCTCGTGCTAGTACTCACATTAGTCGCGCTGTTGCCAGGAGAAGTCGCACTGACACTGGGCGCAGTTGTATCTGTAACTGGTGGAGTGGGATTGGTAGCATTGGTGGTAAAGGTGACATCAACCCAGTAGTTGCTAGCGCGATAGGTGTTGATGGGGAAGCCAGTTGTACCGTACTTATAGACTCCATTCCCGCCACTCTCGCCATCGCGCAGAAAACGTAATGGTGGATTATCGACGCTAGCAGTAGCAAAATAGCCTTCGTTGATGGCGTAACGACCGCTGCTGGTGTGGTAGGAGGCGACGTATACGGTGTTGGCGTTAATTGCTACTGGTTGAGAAAAGTTAACTTGTTGCCAACCGCTAGCAGTTTCGTTGCTAAATGTTGCTGTTGCTAGTAGCTGTCCCGTACTCGTCCAGAGGTTGCCAACGTGCGTCCCGGTATTGCCACTGCCTTTGTAGAAGCGGATGCCAGTGATATAACCGTTGAGATCGGACTTGAACTTGACTCCTAATTCCACAGCTTGAGCGTCAGGAGCAGATGCTGTGGTAGGCGTTGCCGTGTCATTCCATAGCCTGTATGAACTCGATGTTGTGGTGGTGAAAGACCAAGTAAAGCTAGCAGCTAGAGAGTTATTTGCTAAATCTTGAACGCGAACTTGACTCGTCCCACCCATAACGGTAGCAGTATATGTTTTCCCCGCCAGCAGCGAACTGCTGGGTTGCAATGTAGCGGTGCGGGTCGCGGCGTTGTAGGTGACGCTAGCGGGTACGATCGCATTGGTGGAATCTCGTAATGCAAAAGTATCTGCATTAATTGTTGCTGGGTCGATTGCCTCGCTAAAGGTAGCTGTGAAACTCGATCCAAGGCTGACGTTTGTTTCGCCGTTGCTGGGAGAAGTAGAATTAATACTGGGTGGAGTCGTGTCTGTAGTATACGTAGCAACGTAATTTCCACTAGCAGCTGAGAATAAGGCGTACTCAATACCTTTGATCTGCTGGGTTGTGTAACTCACTGGAGTACCATTAAGCGTAATGCTGGCAACTGTTCCAGCAGCCGCTCTCAATGGAATCATTGCTTGCAATCCTCTTGCACCTGTACCTGGGGCGATCGCAAAGCTTAAAGTATTGTTATTCCATACCAACCCGCTAAATGAGGAACTGTTACGACCATCAAGCCAGGTCAACATTTGACGAGCAGAAACAATCGGTACACCACGGGCTTGTGCTGAGGCAACTACTGCATCAGAAACGGCTGAGATGTTGCTATCAGTATGGGCGTTGACAGTAAAGACACCATAGTATCCCTCTGCTCCAAGGGCGCGATCGAGTAGAGTATCGACTGTGAAAGGATATTGCTGTCCCGACTCATCGGTCATCTGTGTAGCTGCTTGATATACGTCAATAAATGTCCCGTCTAGATCTGCAACGCGCATCGGCATACCACTACCAGTCATAAATCCTGGGCGATTGCCTACCCAATTAGGCGGCCAGAAGTAGTAGTTAGTATCGAGCCTTATTCCATGATTCAGCTCTACTTTGAACCCGCTAGCCCAGTCACTCCAAGCAATACAGTGATGTCGTTGGGTTGGTGAGACAGGCACGCTCGGAAAAAGGTTACTGAATGTCCTATGCTGCTGTGCGTAGAAAGTCTCAAGTGAGGTAGGCGTATAATTCGCACAGTTAGTGTTGACGTGTAACCCTACTTCAAAACCATCAGCAGTGAAAGCACTTGCCTGCGCATTAGTTATTGGTGTATTGAGAAAGATATATGAAGTGCCGCGAACGCATTCCCAATCTTCTACAGAGCAACCAGCTGGACTCATAGCTTTGTATTGGTTGAATCGAGCTATTGTCCCTCCGTTGGCATGGTCGTCACCAGTCATCAGCACAACTGCTTTCTTACCATGCGGAAAATACCAGAAACGGGGTAGGGGTTTTTTATCTAGGTTCATCGTCAGGATCAAGTTTGCTAGCAAGCGCTGTTGTTCGTCGGCTTGTGGAATAGCAACCTTGTTTAAATCGATCCAGTCTGGTTGAGGATCGTTGCTGGCAGCACCAAAAAACAAGTCACTGGAGCGAATCAGTGGCATCCCATCGCGCTCTTGTCCAGCCCAAGCGGGATTTCCTTGCCGAGTGTAGACGATCGAACGCGCTAAGTCGTAGGTAAATGCAGCAACCTGACCACCACTACTACCAACACTACGCAAAGTTATTGCTGGGTTAGAAGTTGCAGTCGTTGCATTTGTATAAAGATTGGCGATACTGGTAGCACCGTTGAGAGTGTAGCGATCGGCAGTGTCGTGGAACTGGATAGTTTGGTTAACGATGCCACTACCAGGGGCTTTTGACGTGTCTACGCGTAAGTAACCGTTTGAGAGTGTGGAGGTTGCATCAGTAATACCAAGCAAATTACTAAGCTGCTTGTCAGGACGCATTGCAATCAAATTACCTCCACTAGCTGCCCAGTTACTCAACATCGTTACTTGAGCAGGACTAAGAGTCATTTTGGCAAGGATAACTACGTCGTAGTTAGCAAGCATCTCTGAGGAAACTGAAGAAATATCGCTGACGCTGAATGTATTCAGCCCTTCATTTCGCAGAATCTCGGTGTAGTATTTGCTGAAAGGGTCGGAAGTCGTTGTAATGACTAGGATCGGTCCACCGGGTTCTGCGTTAGGTGATGGCGCAGCAACAGCAGCTGATGTTTGTAACCCTGGCAAGGGTAGTGTTGTCATGAGTACAGATGCTTGACCTGCGCTCAGGAGAAATGTGCATAGAGATAATGTGAAATACTTGAGTTGTCGTTTCATTGGAATCCTTACCAAATTACAAATATGAATAGAAATAAATAGGTTAAACAGAATTGTTCGTCTGTTTTTTCTTAGTTCCCACGGCAAAGCTTGCCTACTTAGCAGGCATTTAATGCTAGGTCGCTTGCAGAATTTAAACTTAAAGCTAATGGAGATATCGTTGAAAATAATTCAGTACTTACAACCTCCTCATCTTTGACTTGAAATCTCTATGTTTCAAGGAGTAAGCGACGGTACTAAATTATTTTTTGGCAATCGATACATAATGCTTCTTGCCACAATCGCAAATGTAATTTCTTAATTCAGAAACCTTATCTTTGCGCTTGCAAAATATTCGTTTTGATTTCGTCTAACTGTGCTAAGAAAGCCCTATTAATGATTCGGCGATCGCGTAAATAAACTTCATGCAAACTATACAGAGATAAATGTATTGAGAAGATTGCAACCCCTTCCTCATGGAAGTCAATAGCTTGAAATTATAGAGGTATATTTTTTATCTAAAATAGAAAAATATCATTTTTACCTTCAGTGTTTTTACTGCTAGTGATAGTTACATTAAATACTAAAAAACTGACTTGTAAAGCAAAAAATGGTGAAGAAGCAAAGCTAAATGTTAAATAAACTGTAAAGAAAGTAGCTTGGTAGGTTGTACGAGTTCGATTGTATAAAGGGATTGAGGGAAAAGACGTAACATTATGGAAGCGTAGAAATATACGTAGGGTGCGTTACGCGACGCGATAACACACCCTACTAGACTATGAGGTCATTAATTTAATATATGGATGCTAAATGCACTAGCTACGATCGCTACTAACTTGTACTTCGATGCAGCGATCGTGCAGCAATTCTGTAGGCTAGGACTTTATTGAGATATATACAATTCAGTTGCCGTACATTTACTTAAGTAGATTTACGGTTGCGATCGCGCCAGATAGAATTATCAGTAAAATTGCGGTTGGACACGCGGAAAAGAAAGAATTACAGTTTATTCGTAAATCGAGCGAGTAAGGACTAAATCAACGATTTCGTTCAATACGTAAGTCACTTACATCTGAAGTATATATCTCTGCGAGATTTTCAATCTCTACGACTTCAATGTATATAGCTTTAGTAAATATAGCTTGTGTAGAGAAGTTACATTTAACGTCTCTACACAAGAAACATTCACAAATTAATTTGGATGGCTATAAGTAGTTGAAATAACTGAAAAATATTAAATTATTCTCCTTGTTTCAAGGTGAAACTGAGGCTTTTTTATATTAGAAACCAAAGGTCTCTTAAAGAGCAAAAAGGCATAATTTTGAATGAAGAAATTATTGGTAACTGGATCGTCGGGACTTATTGGATCTGAAGTTTGCCTACATTTTGCGAGTCAAGGTTGGGCAATTCATGGTGTTGATAACAATCAAAGAGCTGTTTTCTTTGGACCTCAAGGAGATACTCGCTGGAATCAACAGCGCTTGGAATCTCTGATTAAAGGCTTCGTGCATCATGAAATAGATATTCGCGATCGCCAACGAGTTTTGGATCTGATTGAAAGCCTCAGACCAGAGGCGATCGTGCATACAGCAGCACAACCCAGTCACGACCGAGCAGCGGCAATTCCTTTCGATGACTTTGATACCAATGCAGTAGGAACGCTAAATCTGTTGGAGGCAACGCGCCAATTTGTGCCGGAAGCTCCTTTCGTACATTTATCTACTAACAAAGTGTACGGAGATGCACCGAATGAGATTGCCATGATAGAGTTAGAAACCCGATGGGAATATGCCGAGCCAACTTATCAGTATGGTATTCCTGAATCGTTCCGCATTGACCAATCGAAGCATTCTCTTTTTGGTGCTTCTAAAGTTGCCGCTGATGTCATGGTTCAAGAGTACGGTCGATATTTTGGACTCAAAACTTGCTGCCTGCGTGGTGGATGTTTGACAGGACCGAACCATAGTGGTGTAGAACTGCACGGATTTCTCAGTTACTTAGTGAAATGTAATTTAGAAAATCGCACGTACAAAGTTTTCGGATATAAGGGAAAACAAGTACGAGATAATATTCACTCCTACGATGTTGCTCGTTTCATTGAAGAGTTTATCCAAGCACCCCGTTGTGGTGAAGTGTATAACTTAGGTGGTGGCAAGGATAATACTTGCTCTATTTTAGAAGCTTTCGAGCTTGTGGCTTCGCTAACTCATAAACAGATGCAGTACGAGTATGTAGATAAAAATCGCGAAGGAGATCATATTTGCTACTACAGCGATCTCCGTAAAATGCAGAATCACTACTCTAATTGGTCTATTACAAAACCCTTGAAATTGATATTTTCAGAAATTGTTACAACTTGGACAACAAGACTTCAAGAGGTTGCATAGCTCGGATTATGGTTGACAATCTACCGCGCATTTTATTAGTTACTGAAGCGACTTTAAGTCAAGAAGGCAAGGGAGTTAATCGAACTCTTGTCAATTTATTTGATAACTACCCTGCTGAATTACTGATGTTATTTTGTCCCGAACACGAATTAGAGTCTAACCCGACAAGTTCGCCATTCGATCGCCAAGTACTTTCCTTTGCTGGACATCGTTTACCCATAGTACACAATCGATTAGGAAAATCTCTTAATTCTTTAATCAATTGGATAAATCTACAACTACTCGACTGGTTTCCAATTTCAAATTTACAAAAACTAGAGGAATTCGATCCAGAAATTATTTTAATTTGTCCAGTTACGTCTTTATGTTTGCTAATGGGTTATAAGTTAACTCAACACTTTCACTGTCCATCCTTAATTTACTTCATGGATGATTGGATAGCGATCGATAACTCGCGATGGTTGTCGAACAGCGTTCAAAAAACGGCTAATCAACTTTTAAAACAGGCAGATGGTTGGTTAATGATTAGCGAACAATTACAAACTGAACTATCAAATCGCTATCAGATAAAACCTCAAAGTTCGCTAATCGTTCATAACCCTGTTGACTTATCAGACAAACAGCCACCTGATACAGCAAGAACTCATGAAGGTACATTTAAAGTTGTCTATGCTGGCTCCATTTGGTCAATGCACTATGATGCATTGGCAGCGATCGCTGAAGCAATTTTTCAACTCAGATGTGATGGAAAAGATATTGAACTCGTGGTACATACAGACAAATGCTTCTGGAATCCATACAGAGAAAAATGGCAGCAGTGGGAAGTAACGTATGGCGATATAATTCCCTATCAAGAACTCAATAGCTATCTCCAGCGTGCCGATCTACTACTTGTGGCTTCATCATTTTTACCTGAATACGCACACATGACTCGCTCGTCAGTGCAAACTAAATTGACTGACTACATGGCTGCTGGTAAACCAATTTTAGCCTGCGGTCCAGATTACTCTGCTTGCAATCAATTTCTGAAAAAATGGAATTGTGGACTCGTCTGTGAAACAAATAGAGTTAATGAAATCGAGAGCTTTTTAATAGATACAATCCAAAATAAAGCCTTACATAAAAAAATAGTAGAAGTGGCTTTCAATGTTTTAAATGATAATTTTGATAAAACCATAGTGACTGAGACACTTCAGTCATACGTGAAGCAGATATTTAGTCAAAATATCAGACGCGATCGCATACTCAAAACAAAAAATCTTCAGGCAACAAATTTTTAGCTTCTGACTGTAATTATAGAGTGTAGCTCAAAATTAGTA
Source organism: Chroococcidiopsis cubana SAG 39.79 (assembly GCF_003991895.1). NCBI lineage: Bacteria > Bacillati > Cyanobacteriota > Cyanophyceae > Chroococcidiopsidales > Chroococcidiopsidaceae > Chroococcidiopsis > Chroococcidiopsis cubana. The sequence goes on along the minus strand of NZ_RSCK01000012.1, from coordinate 28,093 downwards.
TAACCGTGCCTTACAAGTCTTAGTAAAAGCATGAATTCGATGCCTTTATTTTCTATCATTATACCTACATACCAGCGCAATGACTTACTAGCAAAATGTCTACATTGTCTAGCACCTGATATTCAAACTTTACCATTTGAGCAGTATGAAGTCATTGTTACCGATGATGGTTTCCAAACAACTGCACAGCAGATGATTCGCGAGTTTTATCCTTGGGCAAAATGGGTAGCTGGTTCCCGTAAAGGTCCAGCTGCTAACCGTAATAATGGGGCAAAATACGCCTGTGGTGAGTGGCTAGTTTTTACAGATGATGATTGTCTGCCAGATCCTCAGTGGTTAGCAGCCTATGCCCAAGCTAAGATAACTCAACAATCTTATCTCGTTTTTGAGGGGCGAACTTATGTCGATCGCCCAAGACAAAGCCTTGCCGAAACCTCACCTATTAACGAGACAGGTGGTTATTTATGGTCATGTAATTTTGCCGTACAAAAGCAACTCTTTGAGTCTCTATCTGGTTTTGACGAACGATTTCCCTACGCTGCAATGGAAGATGTAGATTTCAGATTAAGACTTTTAAAGAATGGATATAAGTTTTCTTTTGTGCCAGCTGCTTCTGTATGCCATCCCTGGAGAGCAAAGGGAGGATGGAACAAAATTAAACAACATCGAGAATCAACATTTATTTACTTATCAATTCATGCAGAAGAATTGGTAAATATTAATTCCGTGTATTATTTCTTGTTTGCTCTACGGAGTTTTGTCAATCAGACGGTTCCGGCAATTTTAAGATTTAATTTAAATGGAATTAACGAAGCTTTTTTAGAACATTTTGCCCACTTACAGATAAGCGTACTACTTTGGCAGTATAGATTCGCAAACGTGAAAACACTTAATAATAACTAAAAACAAAACTGTTTGAGATATGAAAACTATTACCCTTCAAAATCACTGGTTAGAAAGCTGGAAGCAAAGTTATTCATACGATTTACTAGAAATGTATGGGGAGACTAGCTATCGCGGATATAGTTATGCATACGCCCATCGATATAAACATACTTTAGAGCTAGTTCAGAAAGTTGCTCGACCAGGAGCAAAAGTTTTAGATGTAGCTGCTGCACAGGGAAACTTTAGTTTGGCTTTGGCAGAACTCGGCTATGAAGTTACCTGGAACGATTTACGAGAAGAATTAGTTGATTACGTCAAACTAAAATGGGAATATGGCACTATTCGCTACAAACCAGGAAATGTTTTCACATTAGGGTTTGATGCTGAATTTGATGTAATTTTAATTACTGAAGTTATCGAACACGTTGCTCATCCCGATCTATTTCTGAAGAAAATAGCTCAGATGGTGAAGCCTGGAGGTCACATAGTCATGAGTACGCCAAATGGCGAATATTTTCAAAATCGTCTACCTAAATTTTCGGATTGTCCCGATCCCAGCGAGTTTGAAGCAATCCAATTTCAGCCTAATTCAGACGGTCATATCTTTTTATTACATTTAGATGAGATAGAAAGCATAGTTCATCAAGCTGGATTATCGATTCACGAGACAAGAATTTTTACAAATCCATTAACTAACGGTCATATCAAACTAGGAAAATTATTAAATTTTCTTACTCCTAGTTGGGTTGATACTTGTGAAAACTTGACGCAATCTTTGCCCTTAGTCTTGCGTAAAAAAATTCACACTGGAGTTGCTATTTTATTGACTCGTATAGCATAGTTTAAATTAGTGCAGCTACTTTAATGGATATCATTCAGATTGTTCCACGACTACCTCCAGCAATAGATGGCTTGGGAGATTATGCATTAAATCTGGCACGGCAGCTTTACAATGATTTCAATCTCAAAACTCATTTTGCGATTGGTGATGCTGCTTGGACTGGAAATACTCAAATTGAAGATTTTCTAATTAATTCAGTAGACGAGCGTTCCACCACAGCTTTACTATCCTTATTAGCGAGCAAACCAACTATAGTCTTATTACATTACGTCGGCTACGGTTATGCCAAGCGAGGGTGTCCGGTTTGGTTAGTTGAAGGCTTAGAACTTTGGAAAAGAAATACTCCTAACTCAAATTTAGTAACGATGTTCCATGAAGTTTATGCTTCTGGAAATTTACCCTGGACGAGTTCTTTTTGGTTATCTGGACAGCAAAGAAATTTAGCAACTCGTTTAGCAAAACTGAGCGATCGCTGCTTGACAAGTAATCAAAATTATGCGGAGATTCTATATCAGTTAAGTCAGGGAAAACAGACTCAAATTCCCACACTACCCGTCTTTTCTAATGTAGGCGAACCAAAGCAAGTACCACCCCTGCTAGAGCGTTCTCGACGCTTAGTATTGTTCGGTAGTCCTAGCATTCGCAAAAGAGCTTATCGTCAATCTTTAAAAGAAATTAGTCAAGCGTGTCGGTTATTCGACATTCAAGAAATCTTGGATATCGGAGCGCCAACAGATTTAGAACTATCTTCAATTCAAGGTATTCCAATAGTGGAAACAGGTAAACTAGCTGCTGCTGAAATTAGTCATATTCTTTTGAACTCCTTCGCAGGATTCTTTAATTACCATCTAGAATATTTAGCCAAATCTGGTATATTTGCAGCTTACTGCGCTCATGGAATGTTAACTGTGAGTCCTAGAGTTTATACATCATTACAAGATGGCATAGAACCGGGAAAACATTACTGGGTTCTCAGCGATCGCCTTACAGAAATAACAGATTTTGTCGAGGCGCAGGCGATCGCGAGTCATGCCTACACCTGGTATCAGTCTCACAATTTATCAGTTCAGGCTCAGAACTTTGTCACACAGGTATTGGGTAATGTATGCACAAAACTAGGATGACTTTGCTCAATACATCAAAGCAAATTATCAAGGTATATTTACATATTCTTAAGAGGACTATCGCGTGAAATTGGTAATTGCTGCGATCGCTATTTTATCTATTTTTGGGATCTCGGCATTAAATTGGCGTAACTCTGTTAAAGCTGTGTTCTTCATTCTTGTGATTGAGGGTGCATTGCGTAAATGGGTTTTACCTCAAGCAAGCGACACAATTTATTTTTTAAAAGACTTAGTGCTTTTGGGAGCTTACCTGCAATACTATGTCTTCTCAACGAGAAGATTTTCACTTCAAAATCGCCCTATTTCTATCCTAATTATTTTTGCAAGCATATGGTGTGTATTGCAAGTCTTTAATCCCAGTTTAGGTTCTCCACTAGTAGGTCTTTTTGGACTCAGAGGATATATCTTTTATATTCCTTTAATGTGGATACTACCAACTCTATTTCAATCGGAGCAAGATTTATATAAATTTTTGCGTTCTCATCTTTTATTAGTCATTCCTGTAGGTTTTTTAGGTATTGCTCAGTTCTTTAGTCCTGCTACTAGTCCAATCAACGTATATGCTCCCAGTCAATTGAAAGAAGTAGCTACATTTGGAGTTGCAGGAGCAACCCAAATTGTTCGCGTCACAGGCACATTTTCCTACATAGACGGTTATGCAGTATATCTATTAATCTGCTTTGGCTTACTGATTTCTCTCCTCTCACTCTCCCAATCACCTTTCTGGAAATGGGTTTCTATTTTTGAACTAATTCTGGTAACTGTTAACTCTTGTATGACTGGCTCTCGTAGCGTTGTTTTTGCCTTATTATTATTTTTTGTTAGTTTTATAACTGTTAAAGGATTCACTCAGCCTGAAAAGAGTATATCTCTGCTCAGTAAATTCTTATTACCAGCTATATGTATTTCTCTAGTCTCTTTTATCTGGTTTAAACCCGCAATTGATGCCTTCTTGTTACGGACAAATTCTAATCAAGATGTGACGGCACGCATTACGGCAACTTTTACCCAACCTTTCGAGTTTATTCAATATAAAGGACTCGACGGCTACGGCACTGGAGCAACCCAACCGGGGAGTCAAGCCCTGCGCCGATCGCTAAATTTACCAGACGGCGCAACCATTCCAACTTACTTTGAAGAAGAACCAGGCAGAATAGTTTTGGAGTTAGGTCCGATTGGGTTTTTTCTGTGGTACGGACTTAGATTGAGTCTTCTCGTAGCGCTTTTACGGGTTTTCTGTCAATTAAAGAAACCATTCTTGCGTCAATTAGCATTGACAGCATTACTGATCCAGACACTTGCAATCTACGACCAGCTAGTAACTCAACCTACCTTTTTGGCTTACTACTGGTTTTTGAGTGGCTTTATCTTTCTCTTACCTCAATTAGAGTCGATAGAAAATTGGTATCGAGAACAACAATTATTGCAACAACACAATGTCTCATCCGCGTATCTCCCTGATTCACCCTACCAGTAATCCCTTTGCCCGCAATGCCGCACTAGCTTTGGGGGAAGCTAACTTACTCCAAGAAGCGATCACGACAATTGCCTACAATCCCAAGGGAGTTTTATCGCGCTACTTAAACTTATTACCACAGAAAATTAGCACTCGCGTGGCGCTGGAATTAGGCAGGAGGGCGTGGACTGCGCCTGTAAATGTACCCATGCGATCGCACCCTTGGCAAGAAGCCATACGTTTAGCATTAGTCAAAACTAAATTAAGTCATTTGCTGAACTTAGGTCGTCAAGGACCGATCGATTGGGTGTATACCTCTCTCGATCGCCACGTTTCCCAACATCATTTACAAAATCTAGATGCAGTTTATGCTTACGAAGATGGTGCGGCGATCGCGTTTGAAGTTGCTAAACAACGCGGGATTCTCTGCTTGTACGATCTCCCGATTCCCTTCTATCGCATGAGTCGAGATCTCCAAGCCCAAGAAGCCGAACGTTTTCCAGAACTAGCGCCAGCACTACAAGCAGTCAAGGAGCCTGCTTGGAAGATCGAGCGCAAGGAACGGGAAATTCAACTGGCAGACCACGTATTTGTCGCATCTTCCATCACCCAGCGATCGCTGTTAGATGTGGGTGTCAAACCAGAAAAAATTAGTGTCATTCCCTACGGCGCACCAATTGATTATTTCCACCCGCAAACTAAAACTGACAAACTGTTTCGCGCTCTGTTTGTCGGTCGCGTCGGACCTCGCAAGGGCTTTCATTACTTATTACAAGCTTGGCAAGAACTACACCTACCCGATGCCGAACTCTTAGCGATCGGGATTAACGAGTTTCCTAATAACTGGCTGACTCAATATCAAGATATTTTTCGCTACATTCCATCTCTGCCTCATGCGGCGTTGAACGAATATTACAGTACCGCAAGTGTCTTTGTTTTTCCCTCGCTTGTAGAAGGATTTGGACTCGTACTGCTAGAGGCAATGGCTTGTGGAATTCCCGTCATCACGACACCCAATACTGCTGGTCCAGATATTCTGACAGACGGGGTAGAAGGCTTCATTGTCCCGATTCGCGATGTCGCAGCTCTAAAGGAAAAGCTGGAATGGTGTTATTCCCACCCAGAAGAATTAGCCCAAATGGGAAAAGCGGCTCGTCAAAAAGCCGAGCAATTAACTTGGGGATTGTATCGACAGCAATTAGCCAGTCGCGTCCAGGAGCTTTTATGCCAGAATTAGCAGGTCGAACTAACTGCCACTTGTGGTTTCCGAATATTTTTGAATTTAAAGGTGGCATTCAAGTCTATTCGGCTTTCTTGCTCGATGCCTTAGAAAGCTTATATCCGAATTGGCACTACCAGGTTTTTCTCAAGCACGACACTCGATCGCCATCCGATCTGACGCGATCGCGCCATACTCAGTTTCACTGTACTGGTGCTTTACCTTTGCCATTGCGAACATTTGGGTTTGCCGCTCAGATCTGTGGAGCAGGACTGCGACAGCGACCGAGTTTAGCGATCGCCACTCACCTGAATTTTACAGTTGCAGCCTATTGGTTGAAACAACTAACTGGTATGCGTTACTGGGCGATCGCTCACGGTGTAGAAGCCTGGGATATTCACAAACCTGCTTTACAAAAAGCGTTGCACCATGCCGATCGCATTCTTGCTGTTAGTAGCTATACACGCGATCGCTTGCTCAAAGAGCAAAATCTCGATCCGGCAAAAGTCTCGCTTTTACCCAACACTTTTGATGCGGATCGCTTTAAAATTCAACCAAAGCCGCAATACTTACTAGAGCGTTACGGACTGACACCAGAACAACCAGTCATTCTGACTGTCGCTCGGTTAGATTGCCGCGAACGTTACAAAGGATACGACCAAATTCTGCAAGCCTTGCCTGAGATTCGCTGTCAGATTCCTGGCGTTCGTTATCTGATCGCTGGTAAGGGTAGCGATCGCGATCGGATCGAACAGTTAATCGCGAAACTCGATTTAAAAGATTGTGTAACCTTAGCTGGATTTATTCCCGATGTCGAACTGGGCGATCACTATAACTTGTGTGATGTCTTTGCCATGCCAAGTAAAGGTGAGGGATTTGGCATTGTATATCTAGAATCTCTAGCCTGTGGCAAACCCACTTTAGGAGGAGATCGAGATGGAGCCATTGATGCCCTTTGTCATGGAGAACTAGGGGCATTAGTCGATCCAGACGATACAAACGCGATCGCCCGAACTTTAATTCAGATTTTGCAAGGCACTTATTCGCATCCCATTATTTATCAACCTGAAGTTTTAAGACAGAGAGTTATTGATACTTTCGGATTCGAGCAATTTAAACAAACGATGAATAACTTAATTAAATTCAATTTGAGCAGTCAATGAAAGTTTTACATGTTATTCCTTCGATCGATCCTGCTTTGGGTGGACCAACTGAGGTTGTCCTTAATCTAGTCAGAGCTTTGCGCGAAAATGGAATTGATGCCGAAATTGCCACCACGAACGATCGCGGTTCAGAACTGTTAGACGTGCCGCTCCATCAGCGGGTTGAGTACGAGCAAGTCCCAATTTGGTTTTTTCCGCGTTTTTCACCACCACTTAAAGAGTTTATTTTTTCGGCAGCTTTGACTCGTTGGCTTTGGCAACACGCCCGAGATTACGATTTGATCGAAACTCACTATCTTTTTTCCTATGCACCCGCTTGCGCTGCCCTAATTGCCAGGTTGCAAGGAATTCCCTACACCATGCGTACTATGGGACAGTTAACGCCTTGGGCTTTGTCTCAAAGTTGGCTAAAAAAACAGATATATTCATTTCTGATCGAGCGTCACAATCTCAATTGTGCCGAAATGATTCATTGCACTGCTCCAGGCGAAGCCCAGGATGTGAGAAAATTTGGCATTCAAACACCTAGTTTTACTTTGCCTTTAGGAGTCGATCGCCCAGTAGAACTACCTGATGCTAAGCAAAAGCTATACGAAACTTACGGTATACCTACCACTACACCAGTTGTCCTATTCTTGTCGCGACTTCACCCTAAAAAACGCCCAGATTTGTTAATTCAAGCCCTCAGCCAGCTAGCAGCTCAGAATCACAACTTTCATCTGATTTTGGCAGGTTCGGGAGAGCCGCAGTACCTCAACTACTTGACCGAGTTAGTATCATCCCTCGGACTTTCTCCGCGTACATCCATCACTGGCTTCGTTGTGGGTCGAGATAAAGATCTCCTCCTACAAGCCTCAGATCTTTTTGTCTTGCCGTCCTTCTCCGAAAATTTTGGGATTGCCGTAGCAGAAGCAATGGTAGTAGGGCTACCAGTTGTTGTGACTCCCGACATCCAAATTTCACCAGAAATTGCCGCAGCCTCGGCTGGGCTAGTTGTTGAAGGTCAAATCGCACCCTTAACAAATGCGATCGCACAACTACTATCATCTCCAGAACTCCGGCAGCAATTAGGAGAGAATGGTCGGCTGTTGGCAAGTCAACAGTATTCTTGGCAAGCGATCGCCCAGAATCTGATCTCGATTTACACGGCGGCGATCGAGCGACAACCAATTCCTACAACCTTCTCAAACCCAGAGAATTTTGTCACGCTGCCATAAGCGGCAACACGCAGAAATATAACGTCAACAATGTCAAGAGTAAAAACTACCAGTTCGAGCAAAAACCAGCGCTTTCAGTACAAGAGATACCGTTTTGTCTGTTTGTCAACTGCTGCTGTGTTATTCGTACTGTTCGGGATTATTCCTCTGCGACTAGCAATTGCTTTAGAGCGATCGCCGCTGCCCCAAGCAATTATTGCTTTAGGTGGCGATCCGAGGCGCGAATCTTTCGCTGTTGACTTTGCATTACGGCATCCACCTTTAGAAATCTGGATTTCTTCCCCTTATCTCAAAGCCTTCAATCTTCCAGATCCGAGTAGCTCTAGATCGCGAATACATATCGATCGCCGCGCTGTCGATACCGTAACTAACTTTACCTCTCTAGTTGCCGATTTCAAACAACGGTATTTTCAACATGTTTACTTAATTACATCCGATTTTCACATGGCAAGAGCAAAGGCGATCGCCTTCTTTGTCTTTGGCAGCCAGGGGATTGCTGTAACTCCTATATCAGTTCCATCAAACCAACAACCTGAATCCTGGTTTCATATTAGTCGTGATGTTTGTCGTACTTGGTTATGGATGTTTACAGGTCGTACTGGAGCTAGCCTTAAATCTGAAATTTAAGATCGATAGTGGAATTACATGTATCTAGATCGTTACACCCTCGGTACTTACACTCCTGGCGCTCCCGTGTGGAAACAACTCCTGTGGTATTTTCTCGCAGAGCCTTTATTTCGCTGTCATTGGCTACCTATCTCTCAGTTAAAAGTCTGGATACTACGTAGTTTTGGTGCTACAGTTGGTCGCTCTGTCTGTATTAAGCCTGGAGTGCGGGTAAAGTTTCCTTGGCGGCTAACTGTAGGTGATTGCGTGTGGATTGGAGAAAATGCTTGGCTCGACAATGTTGCGCCGATCGCCATTGAAAGCCATGTCTGTATTTCTCAGGGTGTTTATCTGTGTACTGGCAATCACGACTGGAGTGCTTCTGACTTCAAGCTGATCCCAGCCCCAATTCACATCGAGCAGAGTAGTTGGATTGCGGCGCGGGCGACGATTGGTCCTGGTGTCACTGTCGGTAAAGGCGCGGTGTTGAGTCTCGGAAGCGTAGCAGGGCGATCGCTTCAGCCCATGACAATTTACGCGGGCAATCCCGCACAACCAATCAAACAACGAGCAATTTGCGATCGGTAAATTTATCAGCTCGGTAATATTGCCAAAATTCGACCTATGAAAAATTAATAATTTTTCTATTTTCTAGATAAACACCTCGATATCTTTTTGGCTCTTACTTTTTGAAATATATGTAAGGTGCGTTAGCATGATGGCGTAACGCAATACTCTAAGTCTGTGGTGTGTGACGCGACTAGAAAATTTTGGGTTATTTGCAGCAGATTTAGAATTAGTATAGACACTTAAATTTCAGTATTTTTACTGAAAAAACTAAGAAGATTGTTAAACTCTAATTGAATTCTCAGTAAAACCACACTTGGACATAAAGCTAGGTCAAAGTTAGATTTTTTCAAGTTCGATCGTGTAAAGCTACCTTACATTACCTAGCGAAATAGCCTTTTGAGTTAAGAGAGAATTTTAATTTTATTAAATAGTCTTTTGTGTAGCTTTGCCTTTCACTTAAATTGAGTGCTTTTCCTTTGCACTCCTCACTGTTTAAACAAAATCATCGCATTGGCAGAGGTAGGCAGAGCTTCAGATGCTAGATAAATACGTACAGCAAGAGCAAATTGAAAAACTCAAAATATTTTTGCCGGCTCAGAGCAAAAGTAAAGAACTCGCACCTTCTTTCAACTTAAATATTATTACGCAATTTTATCCACCAGACTATGCTGCTACAGGGCAACTCATTGAAGAACTAGCACTGAATTTAGGACAACTAGGGATTCAAGTAAGGGTTTTTACCGGACAGCCAGGATATGCATTTAAAAAAAATGCAGCTCCTAGTATAGAACGCTCTGAAAAAATTCTGATTCGGCGATCGCGAACTTCTCGAATGTGGAATGCACGGATTCGAGGCAAAGCCATTAATGGTTGCCTGTTCTTTTTCCGAGCTATCTTACACTTATTAAATAAAAAGAACCGTGGAGATCTCCTACTTCTAACCACTGCACCAGCCTTTTTACCAATCGTCGGCTACATAGCCAAACTATTATTTGGGATTCCTTACGTTTGTTTAATGTACGATTTATATCCTGATGTTGCAATTGAGCTAGATATTTTCTCTAGGAAAAATTGGTTGGTAAAATGGTGGAGATTACTCAATAAAAAAGTTTGGCGCAACTCAGAAAAAATAATTGTTCTCAGCTCAACCATGCGAGAGAAAGTTTTATCTCACTCTCCCGAAATGAGTGACAAAATTGTAGTCATTCATAATTGGGCTAATCCCAACTGGATTGTACCGCTAGAAAAAGAAAATAATTGGTTTGCGCAAAAGTACGAATTGGTCAATACTTTCACCGTGCAGTACTCTGGCAACATGGGTCGCTGTCACGAACTAGAGACAATTCTAGAAGCAGCTAGACAATTGCAAGACGAACCAATTCAGTTTGTTTTTATTGGCGGAGGAGCAAAATTTCAATCTAGTTTTGAATGTGTCAAAAAACTAGGTTTAAATAATTGTCGCTTCTTGCCCTATCAAGATAAACAAGACTTACCATATTCGCTAACAGCTTGCGATTTATCTTTGGTCAGTATTAGTCCCAAAATGGAAGGAATTGTCGCCCCGAGCAAGCTCTATGGCATTCTCGCAGCTGGTCGTCCCGTCGCTGCTATTTGCGAAACCCATTCCTATTTACGGCATCTCTTAAGAGAAAGCGGTTGCGGTGCTGCTTTTAATTCAGGTGATGCCAGTGGTTTAGTTCAGTTTATTCGCCGTCTAAAGAGCGATCGCGAACTTGTGAAACAGATGGGAATGGCAGGTCGGCAATATCTCCAATTCAATTTCACGCCAGAAATTATTGCCAAACAGTACTCAAATGTATTACAACAAGCATTTCTAACAGCAAAAAGACGAGTTGTTCGTTCTAGAAATAAGAGCGTGGAAGCCGTGACAGAAGAAAGCTAAAGCTCACCAGCAGGGCTATTCCTGTTTTTTCCTTCATCAACTGCCTAATAACGACATAAATATGGAAGAGCAATATCGAACTCAGCATTTAGCAACAGAAAGAAATGGTAAGTATTCGCAGATGTCATTGCCATCCTATGTTGCACATTACTCAGAGTTACCTCAGGCAGAAGAATGGAGTTTGTCTCAGCTTCTGGCAGTTGTACGTCGTCGAGCGCCGATTATCGCTAGTGTAGCGATCGCTTGCTGCGTGACTACCTGGGTATGGACATTAACTCAACCAGCCAAGTATGAAGGAAAATTATCGGTATTGGTAGAGCCAGTCAAGGCTGAAAATAAATTATCGGGATTATCGAACGTTCCAGTTGTGAATGCTAGCCCAAAAGGGCAAGAATCTTTGGATTACAGTACACAGATTATTGTTTTGCGTAGCCCCGAAATTCTAATTCCTATCGCTAAAAATATTTCTGTGCGGTATCCAGATATTAATTATGCTTCTTTACTAGAAGGCTTGAAGGTTTCTCGCTATCAAGAAACAAAAATTTTAGAAGTTAGCTATCGAGATTCCGACCCACAGAAAATTCAATTTGTTTTAGAACAGCTAGCTAAAGGATATTTAAAATACAGCTTACAGGAGCAACAAACAAATCTACGCCAGGGAATTCAGTTTGTTAATACTCAGTTACCTCAATTGCAAGCACGAGTCAACAGCTTGCAATTGCAATTACAAAGATTTAGAGAACAATACAGCTTATTTTCTCCCGAAGAAAAAACAGGACAGCTATTTGAAAAATATAGCACTTTAGAATTTCAGAAATTAGAGATTCAAAAAGATTTAGCGGAAGCTCAAAAACTCTACAATGCCTTACAAAGTAAATCTGGCACTAAGTTAGCGCTAGAACTAGAAGCAAAAGCTCGTCATGGGGTGGGAACTTTGCAGCAACAATCGACAGTTGACCACCCTCAAAAATCGCCAGCGATCGCGGCTATAGATGAATCCTCTACGCCCAGTCGTGCAATATCACCGCAAGCCCAGCAAGATGCTCCTCAATATCAGAGTTTACTCGCTCAGTTGCAGAATATAGATACTGAAATTGCCAAGAATGCAACTATTTATCGAGTAGATAGTCCGTACATTCAGTCGCTGAAACAGAAACGGGAAAGTCTGCTGCCACTATTACACAAAGAGGGAGTGCAGGCACTAGAAAATCAACGTGCGTCAGTATTAAGCCAACTTTCCATACTCCAAGTCAGAGCCGCCAAGAACGCCCAAGCACTCGATCGCTTAAATCGAGAAATCGACGGAATGCCAAATTTGGCACGTCGTTACACTGACTTACAGCGAGAGTTAGTTATTGCTACTGAAAGTTTGAACCGTTTTCTAGAAAGGCGGGAATCGCTGCAAATCGAAAATGCTCAAAAAGAGACTCCTTGGCAACTCATTTCACCACCTCAGTTACCTTCTATCCCGATATTTCCTAATATTCCACGATTCCTGATCTTAGGCATGGTAGCTAGTATCTTAGCTGGAATTGGAGCAGCGCTACTCGTGGAAAGGCTCGATAATGTGGTTCATTCACCCGATGAGTTGAAGGAAGCGACAAAGCTACCAATATTAGGTATAATTCCTTTCCATAAAAACCTAGCTAAGCATCTGGCAGATGGAGAAACGAATCAGAGGCAAGAGAACAGCAGGTCGCGTTCCCACAGAAATGCTTATGGCTATCACTATTTCCCTTTCTTAGAATCTTTCCGATCGCTGTATACTAACATCGGCTTTTTAGGTTCCGATACACCGATCCACTCTCTCGTCATCAGTTCTTCCGTCCATGCTGACGGTAAATCTACTATCTCAACTCACTTAGCCCAAGCAGCAGCAGCAATGGGACGCAGAGTGTTACTAGTCGATGCAGATCTACGTTTACCGCAGATTCATCACATTCTACATTTATCCAATGACACGGGATTGAGTAATGCAATAACAACTAACGTACCAGTTGCCGATTTAATTCAGCGATCGCCTGCCTGGGAGAACTTGTTTGTCTTAACCGCAGGTCAAATTCCTCCCGACCCTACCAAACTGTTATCCTCTCACAAGATGCGCAACATCATGGAGCAGTTGCGGCAGCAGTATGACTTAGTGATTTACGACACTCCACCACTTTTAGGTTTAGCAGATGCGAGTTTGCTGGCTCCTCTAACCGCAGGAATTGCGATCGTCACGCGGATGGGTAAAACTGACCGTGCGCTGCTAATGCAGACCCTCGATCAGTTAAAACTATCTCGCACTCAAGTTTTAGGTGCAATTTGTAACGGGGTGAAAGATTACAAAGCTACAACTTCTTACCATCACTACTACTATCAACCTCGAACTCGGGTAGCAGAATAGTTTCATGTTAAATTTTAGATTTTAGGGTGTGCTACGTAGTTTACCGTGTAGAGACGTTACATGTAACGTCTCTACACGGACTATGTTAGAGTACCCTACTATTACTACCATTATGAGGAGCTAGAGCAATTAAATCTTCCACATTATGCAGTATGGTATTGCAAATGATATCGAGTGGTAAATCGCAAGAGTTGCGTCCGAAAGGCTCTTCAATTTCAGAACCAATTTGTTCGATACTTAATAAAATGAAACTCACAAAAGTAATAATGCTGCTAGTAAACCAATTTACCTCCTTCACAATTTCTAAGGGAATAACAAGGCAATAGACAAAAACTAAATTTTTCAAAATTAACGGATAAATTAAAGGTAGTGGTGTTTTTAAAATGCGTTCGCAGCCTCCTAAAATATCTACTAACTGGTCTACCAATTTTTGTAGCGACGTTAACTGATAAATATTCAAGCGATCGCGATCGTGTTGCTCCTGCAAATAATCTCCAATCCAAAAAGCAATTTGTAGGGGTGGATGGTTTGTGTATTTCAACCGAAAAAACTGAGTTTCTGCTACTAAACCACTTAGCTCATCAGTGACGTGTTCGCCTCTTAAATGTAGTTTCATCGCCACGGCAAAAGCCACAATTAATCTAAGAGTGTACTCTTTTTGCGCCCGGTCTTGTGGTGTCTCCTCTTTGACACCAATCCACAAATCACGAGTTAAGTTGCGCACTGTATTCACTAAACTACCCCATAGCTTGCGCCCTTCCCAAAATTTTTCATGGGCTGTATTAGTACGAAAAACTAATAGTAAAGGTAAGCCAATATTGAAAATTAATACTGCTCGCGTAATTGCATCGCTCTCTTCTGGTATTGATACAGGAATGCCAAAACTATAAAGTACAGATATTAAAAAGCCATAACTACTTAAAACAAGTACCCAAGGCAAAACCCCAGGAAAAACAGCTTGAGTCAGGCGAAACACAATCTGAAACAAATTCAAGGTTTCTCCAGTATATAGCCGATACTTCTCCACAAATTTGCTATTGGCTTTTTTAGGTTTATCGCGGCGATCGGGCGGCTTTTGCTTAAGCTTGGATGGCGAAGATTGAGTTTGAGAATAAACTGTTACATTGCAATCTTTTAGCAAAAAACCTTTATCTGTCTTTGCACCCATTTGTCCGATAATTTTCGCCACCCACTGATGATAATTCTCCTGAGCTTGTTCTAGCTTTTTATAAACATGAGGTTTTAATGTTAGCGTAACTATTTGACCATCTAGATCGATTTCAAACTGCTTCCAGCCATTAGCAATAGTTCTCACACTATCTGGTAGGCGCTCGATCTTGACAGTTAGTTCTAGCTTACCTGGTGTGGACATAGCTTTTTCAGTAGAGTGTGGGGATAAGTCAAAAGTCAAAAGTCAAAAGTCAAAATCAACTGATAACTGATAACTAGAATGCAACCGTAGCATCATGTTCTTTGTCTTCAGAATTGAAGCAATTTGTTTGCGGTGATGATGACTTTGCCGTTGGTGGTTGTTGCGCTGTTGTTGGAATACAGCCATCAAGATGCATGGCAATTTGGGCGATTTGAGCTAGTTTGCCATGTAATTGTGCTTGTTCCAAAGCAAAACCTACATCGATCGCGACTTGGGTATAGAAGTCAATTTCAGTTTGCTGCCATTCCCTAAAACCAAAGCATTGATGGGCAACTAACAAGCCAAATAGCTCATCTTGCATCAGGATAGGTGCTATGAGGCTACTCTTAACGGCAAAGCGCTCTAAATTATGAATGCAGCGATCGCTGAGTCCGGCTGTATAAATATTGTTAACAGCACGAGCGTAACCAATTTGCTCGTATGCAGTGCGATCGTTCCGCCAGAAAGGATCGTCAAGACGATGATTTAAAGCTTGGGGTAAGCCAGGGGTGACTGATTCAGCTATAACTGTGCTACCGCGATCGCGATCGCAGCGATAAACTACCACGCGCTCGGTTTGTAGAGCAGATTTGAGTTCGTCTGTCACAGTTGTCAAAATATCCGACTGTACGAGCGATCGTCGCAACCGTAACGCTATTTGTTGCCGCATCTGTACTTGCTTGGCTGCTGTGGCTCGATACTCTAGCAGCGCTACCCGATCCAGTGCCAAGCCAATTTGAACGGCAATCTGCTTGAATAAATCGATTTCTGTTGGTTGCCAAGTACGGGGTGCAGTACACTGATGGGCAATGAGCGAACCTACCAGTTTACCGTTACTAACAATTGGTGCAACTAATTGAGCTTTGACGGCAAACTGTTCTAAGGCATCGATTCGATCTATCGTTAGTCCAGCAGTATGAATGTTGGCGATCGCTCGTACTCCCTGACGATCGCTCTGTTGAATCTCGCTTTCGTACCCATAAAAGCGATCGAGCGGATGATTTAGGGTTTGAGGCAAACCAGGAGCAACTGATTCTGCTACAACAATGCCGCTACCATCTGTAACAAAACGATAAACTAATACTCTATCTGCTTGAAATATCTGTCTCATTGTTGTGGTGACAGCATTAAACAGATCGGATGATGAGCGCGCTTGCTGCACTACCTGAGTCATTTGTTTTAATCTCTGGGCATACTCCACAGCAGATTGCCGCTCTTGTTGTGAGATCTTGTGTTGCAGGATCGAGCTGACTATAGTGGCAAGTTGTCTAAACAACTCGACCTCTTCTATCTGCCAGTGACGAGGTGCGTTGCAGTGATGGGCAATTAGCAAACCTAGCAGTCCATTGTCGCTTGTAATTGGTACGACTAAACTTGCTTTAACTGCAAGTTGTTCCAAAGTTTTGATGTGACACTCAGTCAAATCCGCAGCATAGATATTAGCGATCGCCCGTATCCGTCCGTCACTATATTGTCGTGCGTAATCTTCTCGGAAACAAGGATCGTCTATCCGGCAACCAATGGCGTTGGGAAACTGAGCAGTTACCGATTCTGCTACTATCGTGCCACTCCAATCGCGATCGAAACTATAGACGAGGACTCGATCGGTTTGGATTGCTTGTCTAATTTCTAACAGTAGGTTGTCTAAACAATCTTCGCGATTGAGCGATTGAATCGCAAGCGATAAAATTTTGTTGAGAATTTCTCGATCGCGCAAGTAAGTTTGCTTGCGCGATCGACTCGCTCCACAACTATTTGAAATATCAATATCGATAGACGATCTTCTAAAGTTACGATAGATATTACGATAGGTAAGACTGTACTTATCTGTAGCAGTTTTGGGAGCGAAGTCGAAGGAATTTGCCTCCATTTCATCAACCTCAAAAATTTCTCTATTACTAGAAAATACAAAACTTAACGTTCTCGTCAACAGTAGTTCGCTCAAAACGTTAGTTCAATCTGTCTAGCACTACTAGCTACTATCTATACCTCTTTATTTTCTCTATTGTTGAAGAGAATTTCTAATTTTAGGGGCTATTTCTGCTAAATCGTGCAGTTTATAGTCTGTTAGCGAAGAAAAAAAAGATTGCTACAAAGCCTAGCTTGGCATAGCTTTTATTCGCATAGCCTTCCTGTCAAGGCAGTCTTGAGTTAGTCTTTTTGTATATTTAGCGTGACAAAGTTGCGATCGCATAGAACAATATAGCTAAATAGCTTACCTCGTTGAACTAAAATAGCTTCGGTGGTTTCCGTAGTAATTTGTGTATCAAAAGTATTTTAATGAAACTAAATTATCAAAATATTTATACGATCGATAAAAAGACAAAACTATCATTAAGAGCTACTCAGTTTATTTGGAGAAAATTTTACGAGTATTAAGTATTAAAAAATACTCTCCTTTCACAGTAACCCGATCGGTCGTCAATCGATCGTCGGACATTAAAGTCATTTCGCGATCGCCGATCGCTGATGAGATACTTTTCTGCGATCGGTAAAAAGCTAAGAAGAATTCTTACCACAGACGTTACATGTAACGTCTCTACACTGACAACTGATAACTGTCATACAATTGACCGTTAGCTATCTTTATGTTAGGAATAGCTACTTGTGCTAATGCACCCAAATTCCTGCTCGATCCTGACTCCTGCTGTGAAACGAAAATTTTGTTTGCTGCCAACTTCAGCATTATTATGGTTGCTAACTACAGCACCGTGGCTGACGTTCACTGCTGCTAATGCTCAACTTCAAGCGCCTGTAACCCCACCTGTTACGCCATCATCCGTACCGCAAAATACCCCCAGCCGTTCCACCACACCAAATGGGCTACTTGCAGCAGGCGATCGCATCTCCTTGAACGGTCGCATTCTATCCGCAGCTTGGCGACAGTGGGAAGCGCAGCCAGCCACAAATAGGATTCAAACGGCAATTAGCGATGTAGGATTGATGCAACTGGGCGTAGACTTACTGAATACTCAGGATGTAACCCGACAACCGATTCGGTGGTTTACGACTCCTGATACTCCACCACTCGTCTCAAGCATCTGGCACAGTGGCGCGTATCGTTATTTAGATCTATCTCAATTAGCAGCAAAAGTAGGTTGGCAACTGCAAAGCGAAGGTGACGTTCTGCGGATTACTACGCCAGCTGCAAAGATTACAGGACTACGCCAGGGTAAACAAACTTGGGGCGATCGCTTGGTAGTAGATTTAGATCGCCCTACGCCCTGGCAGCTAACGCAACAGCCTCCAGTCACTAAACCAAAAGTGCCGCTTGCCGAACTCCCAGACGATCCAAAACAGCAATTACCATCTCAGGCAGTCTCTGCCCTCTCACCTCCATATCAACAATGGAAGATAGCAATCGACGCTGCGATAAATCCTGAATTAGCCCAGCAGTTAAACGCTAATCTAGCCATCCAATTGCCAAAACAGAGCCAGATTTCACCGACTCCTCTCGTTAAATTAGGCACGACTGCCAATCTCACCACGATCGATCTCAATTTACCTGTAGGCATCTTCCCCCGCGTCAGTACCCTCAGCCAACCCAACCGCATCATTATCGATTTGCGCCCCGATCCGATAGTGGAACGGAATATTTTGTGGGCTAGAGGCGTGCGTTGGCAACAAAAGTATATTAAGTTAGGTCGCGATCGCTTTCCCGTGACATGGTTAGAAGTCAACCCCCGCACCACAGGACTAGCCCTTAGACCAATTTGGAGTGCAGTAAATTCTCTGATTGGGACTGCGCCGATTGTGACCACCGCTCAACGTTATACAGCTGCTGCTGCCATTAATGCTGGATTTTTCAACCGCAACAATAAATTACCCTTGGGAGCAATTCGTCGCGAGGGGCGCTGGCTGTCTAGTCCAATTCTCAACCGAGGCGCGATCGCTTGGAACGATGCCGGGCAATTTAAAATCGGTCGCTTGCAACGCCAAGAAACAGCGATCGCCTCTACGGGGCAAAGTTTGCCAATCGTCAATCTGAATAGCGGCTACATTCAAGCCGGAATTTCCCGTTATACCTCTGACTGGGGAACTACCTATACGCCCTTAACTAATAATGAAGCGATCGCGATCGTCCAAAATAATCAAGTTACCGCTAATCTGTCAGGCGGTTTAGCCGGAAAAACAGCCTTTCCCATTCCCCTCAACGGCTATTTACTTGCATTCAGGACTGGTAGTACTGCTAATCTACTACCTATTGGTACGCTGTTACGCTTGACCGATGGCACTGTTCCTAGCGAGTTTGCCCAATATCCTCACGCGATCGGTGCTGGACCATTATTAGTTCAAAACCGCCAAATCGTTCTTAACGCCAAAGCAGAAGGATTCAGTGATGCCTTCAGCCGCCAAACTGCCGTGCGTAGCGCTATTGGTGTCACGGCAACAGGTAATTTGCTCATTGCTACAGTTCACAACCGAGTTGGTGGGACTGGTTCTACTTTATGGGAAACTGCCAAGCTCTTGCAGCAAATGGGTAGTATTGATGCTCTCAATCTCGACGGAGGTAGTTCCACCAGCCTTTACTTAGGGGGACAACTCGTCAATCGCTCTCCTGTCACCGCAGCCCGCGTTCACAATGGGTTTGGCATTTTTCTAGAAACAGAAAGCAGAAAGCAGTGACCAGTTATCAGTGACTAGCTATCAGTTATCAGCGCTAATCATTGTCAACTACCAATTACCCATTACCCATTACCAACTACTAACTACCTTTTTTGATGAAGATTATTTAAAGCTTAACGACTAGTAAGTAAAGAATTGATGTAGCCCATACCAATCGGCAAGTTTACTGATGACACTCCTCGGAAGAAGTCTGCTATCTTGGGCTAAGGCTATACTCGACATATTATTGCTATTGCATTGCTATTGCTGCGGTTATTACTGTCACTGTCTTTTGCTTTGGTTCCTTTTATTTTTAATAGTGGATAACAATTATCAGGAGAAAAATTCATGGTTCAAACTCAAGAAACTTCCCAGGCTCACGCGCCTACTCTACCGATTCCTACCGCAGTTGCTCCTAAAAGCGTCGCCGCTACGGAATTACGTCCTTGGGGTTCTTTTACGGTATTAGAAGAAGGGCGCGGATACAAAATTAAGCGAATTGAAGTTAAACCAGGGCATCGCCTCAGCCTGCAAATGCATCACCACCGCAGCGAACACTGGATTGTTGTTTCTGGTACTGCCAAGGTTGTGTGTGGCGATCGCGAAATTATGCTTTGTAACAACCAATCTACCTACGTACCTCAGTGTACCTCCCATCGTTTAGAAAATCCCGGCGCAATCCCCCTGATACTCATTGAAGTACAAAACGGAGAATACTTGGGCGAAGACGATATCGTCCGATTTCAAGATGACTATTCTAGGGGCTAGGGGTTAAGGGCTAGGGATTAAGGTTTAGTATTATACTCTTCATATCACCCTACTCCCTGCTCTCTGCTCCCTACTGCCTAGTTCAATGATTCAAATTAGTCCCTCTGCTGCTAAAGAAATTCAACGACTTCGATCTAAACAGAGCAACCCCGATGCTTTCTTTCGTTTGTGCGTGCAAGCTGGGGGTTGCTCTGGTTTGTTTTACGATTTGAAATTTGACGAGGCAACAGAGCAGAGCGATTGCCTTCTAGACTGCAACGGTATTGTTGTAGCGATCGATGCCGACAGCTTAAACTACATTCAAAATTTAAAACTCGATTATTCCGAAGATTTAATGGGTGGAGGATTTCGCTTCTCTAATCCTCAAGCGATCGCCACTTGTGGTTGTGGTAACTCTTTTGCTATGGAATGAGGGAGTCGGAAGTGGTGCGTGAAAATACTCTTGTCAACTACCAATCACCTATTACCCACTATCAATCCCACCAGTTTGACATAAATTTACTAAAATCGGTATAATCATAGATCGTTAAATTTAAGCAGCTAAAACTACGCGCTGTAAATCATGCCAACCATACAGCAGCTCATTCGTAACGAACGTCAAGTAGCGAAAAAGAAAACAAAATCCCCTGCTCTGAAACAATGTCCGCAACGTCGGGGCGTTTGTACAAGAGTATATACAACCACACCGAAAAAGCCCAATTCAGCTCTACGAAAAGTTGCTAGGGTTCGCCTAACTTCTGGTTTTGAGGTTACGGCATATATTCCCGGTATCGGACATAACCTGCAAGAACACTCCGTCGTCATGATTCGTGGTGGTAGGGTAAAAGATCTACCAGGCGTGCGGTATCACATCATTCGCGGTACTTTGGACACCGCTGGAGTAAAAGACCGCAAACAAGGACGCTCGAAGTACGGAACTAAGAGACCAAAGCAGTAAGGTAATTCTGCTGCTGACATCATTGCGGTTATAAGATTTTTACTTTTTTTGAGGTGAGATGCCTAAAATCGGAATGAAAGTCAGCGCCAGCAGGCAAAATAACGGTATATCTAACTAGTAAGCTTTACCTGTCGTCATAATAGCTAAAGCTTCGGCTAAGCAAAAGTGCGATCGCGGCGACGCAATAAACGGTGTTAGATGTTTCAACTGCCTTGTGCTAGTTACCTCAAAGCCACCATGCCATGAAAACTTAGTTCTGTTGTTGCCAACCCCAATCAAACTAAACGTAAAGAATAACTTATGTCCCGTCGTGCTGTAGCGCAAAAGCGCCCCATCCCTTCCGATTCCGTATACAACAGTCGCCTGATTAGTATGATGATGCGCCGCGTCATGCGCAGTGGCAAGAAATCGCTGGCAGCAAGAATCATTTATGATGCGATGAAAACAATCGAAGAGCGTACTGGCAACGATCCGCTGGAAACTTTCGAGAAAGCCGTGCGGAATGCTACACCTTTAGTAGAAGTCAAAGCTCGTCGGGTGGGAGGAGCAACCTACCAAGTACCGATGGAAGTCAGACCAGAACGGGGAACGGCACTGGCATTACGCTGGTTGATCCAATTTTCTAGACAGCGTTCCGGTCGTTCTATGTCTATGAAGTTGGCGAACGAATTGATGGATGCTGCTAATGAGACGGGTAGTTCGATCCGCAAACGGGAAGAGACTCACCGGATGGCTGATGCCAACAAAGCCTTTGCTCACTACCGCTACTAAAAAGTTGCTCGAAAAAAGCGATAAAACTAGGCAATATCCCCCTATTTTGGTGGCGGCTTTCCCTAAAAGTATAGAATCTTAACAGAGAGTAATATAGAGATACCTGCGGCAAAAACTACTCAAGGAGGTAGCTGTGGCACGTACCGTTCCGCTGGAAAAAATCCGCAATATTGGAATTGCGGCTCACATTGATGCGGGCAAGACAACAACGACAGAACGAATTCTGTTCTATTCTGGAATGATCCATAAGATCGGTGAAGTCCACGAAGGAACAGCGGTAACTGACTGGATGGCTCAAGAGCGGGAGCGTGGCATTACAATTACTGCTGCTGCGATCACCACCAACTGGAGAGACCATCAAATTAATATCATCGACACTCCTGGTCACGTAGACTTCACGATTGAAGTGGAACGTTCCATGCGGGTATTAGATGGCGTAATCACAGTCTTATGCTCCGTAGGTGGCGTACAGCCTCAAACAGAGACAGTTTGGCGACAAGCAGATCGGTATAAGGTGCCACGCATCATCTTTGTCAATAAGATGGATCGGACTGGAGCAGATTTTTACCGAGTATACAATCAGGTGCGCGATCGCCTCCGCACCAACGCAGTACCGATTCAGCTACCCATTGGTAGTGAAACAGACTTCAAAGGTCTGATCGATCTAGTCAAGATGTGCGCTTACATCTACGGCAACGATCAAGGTACGGATATTCAAGAAGTAGAGATTCCTGCCGATCTGCAAGAGCTAGCACAAGAGTATCGCACGAAGCTAGTTGAAGCAGTAGCAGAAACCGATGAAGCCTTACTAGAGAAGTATCTAGAAGGTGAAGAACTGAATGAAGCTGAAATCCGTAAAGGGCTGCGACAAGGCACAATTGCGGGTACGATTGTCCCCGTGTTATGCGGTTCTGCCTTCAAAAATAAAGGCGTGCAGCGCTTGCTAGACGGTGTTGTAGATTACCTGCCAGCACCTACAGAAGTTCCGCCAATTCAGGGAACAACCGTCAATGGCGAGACAGTCGAGCGCTTTGCTGACGACAATGCACCGCTGTCAGCACTCGCTTTCAAAATCATGGCTGACCCATACGGGCGCTTGACTTTCGTGCGCGTCTATTCTGGCGTGCTGAAAAAAGGTAGCTACGTCCTCAACGCTACTAAGAACAAGAAAGAGCGAATTTCTCGCTTAGTAGTATTGCGAGCAGATGACAGGATCGATGTTGAAGAATTGCGTGCAGGCGACTTGGGTGCGGCATTAGGATTAAAAGACACTTTGACAGGCGATACTTTGTGTGACGACAGTGCGCCAGTCATTTTGGAATCTCTGTTTATCCCAGAGCCAGTCATCTCGGTAGCAGTAGAGCCAAAGACCAAGCAGGACATGGACAAATTGTCCAAAGCGCTGCAATCCCTTTCTGAAGAAGATCCTACTTTCAGGGTTAGTGTCGATCCCGAAACGAACCAAACCGTAATTGCTGGGATGGGCGAACTCCACCTAGAAATTCTGGTAGACCGGATGCTCCGCGAATTTAAAGTGGAAGCAAACGTGGGAGCGCCACAAGTAGCTTACCGCGAAACCATTCGCAAGCACGTCACGAAAATAGAAGGGAAATTCATTCGTCAGAGTGGTGGTAAAGGTCAGTACGGTCACGTTGTCGTTGACCTAGAACCAGGCGAACCAGGCAGTGGGTTTGAATTTGTCTCTAAGATAGTTGGTGGTTCTGTACCTAAAGAGTACATTGGACCTGTAGAACAGGGGATGAAGGAAACTTGCGAATCTGGCGTACTAGCTGGGTATCCGCTGATTGATGTCAAAGCGACATTGACCGATGGCTCTTACCACGAAGTAGACTCGTCGGAAATGGCTTTCAAAATTGCTGGCTCAATGGCAATGAAAGCAGCAGTAGCAAAAGCATCGCCAGTGCTACTGGAGCCAATGATGAAAGTCGAAGTTGAAGTCCCCGAAAACTTCCTGGGGGATGTGATGGGCGACCTTAACTCTCGTCGCGGTCAAATCGAAGGCATGGGATCGGATCAAGGCTTATCCAAGGTAACTGCTAAGGTTCCGCTGGCAGAAATGTTTGGTTATGCTACAGATATCCGCTCGAAGACCCAAGGTCGGGGTATCTTTTCAATGGAGTTTAGCCATTACGAAGAAGTACCTCGCAACGTAGCTGAAGCAATCATTGCTAAAAGCAAAGGGACATAAATGGAGTTGTTAGCTGTTAGTTGTTAGCTGTTAGTTGACTTCTAATCGCTAATTGCTAATCGCTAATTGCTAATCGCTAATCGCTTTCAATAAAAAAGGAACCGAGAACTCATGGCACGCGCAAAGTTTGAGAGAACTAAACCTCACGTCAACATTGGTACAATTGGTCACGTCGATCACGGCAAAACCACGTTAACGGCAGCTATCACCATGACCCTAGCAGCTTTGGGTCAGGCAAAAGCTAGAAAATACGACGATATTGATGCAGCTCCAGAAGAAAAAGCACGGGGGATCACCATCAATACCGCTCACGTAGAGTACGAAACTGAAAACCGCCACTACGCTCACGTAGACTGCCCAGGACATGCTGACTACGTGAAGAACATGATCACGGGTGCGGCGCAAATGGACGGCGCGATCCTGGTAGTATCTGCGGCAGACGGTCCTATGCCCCAGACTCGCGAACACATTCTGTTAGCCAAACAGGTGGGAGTTCCCAACATCGTCGTTTTCCTGAATAAGGTAGACATGGTAGACGATGAAGAATTGTTGGAACTCGTAGAACTGGAAGTGCGCGAACTTTTGAGTTCCTATGACTTCCCTGGCGATGATATTCCCATCGTCAAAGGCAGTGGGTTGCAAGCACTGGAAACAATGATTAAAGCTCCTACAACTGCGCGGGGTGACAATGAGTGGGTTGATAAAATCTACGAATTGATGGATGCCGTAGATAGCTACATTCCTACTCCAGAACGGGATGTTGATAAGCCTTTCTTGATGGCAGTAGAAGACGTATT
The DNA here is from genome assembly GCF_003991895.1 of Chroococcidiopsis cubana SAG 39.79. Classification (NCBI taxonomy): domain Bacteria; kingdom Bacillati; phylum Cyanobacteriota; class Cyanophyceae; order Chroococcidiopsidales; family Chroococcidiopsidaceae; genus Chroococcidiopsis; species Chroococcidiopsis cubana. The sequence goes on along the minus strand of NZ_RSCK01000012.1, from coordinate 3,222 downwards.
TTCGATCTCCGGTCGCGGTACGGTTGCAACTGGTAGAATCGAGCGCGGTAAAGTCAAAGTTGGCGAAACCGTAGAATTAGTCGGGATCAGAGGCACTCGTAGCACCACCGTTACTGGTGTAGAAATGTTCCAGAAAACCTTGGATGAAGGTATGGCTGGAGACAACGTAGGCGTACTACTACGGGGTTTGAAGAAGGAAGATATCGAGCGGGGTATGGTAATTGCCAAGCCTGGTAGTATTACACCTCATACCCAATTTGAGTCTGAGGTATACGTGCTGACAGATAAAGAAGGTGGTCGTAAGACACCTTTCTTCGCTGGCTATCGTCCCCAGTTCTACGTACGGACAACTGACGTAACTGGCACAATTACCGCATTTACTGCTGACGATGGTAGTGCTGCTGAGATGGTGATGCCTGGCGATCGCGTCAAAATGACCGTAGAATTGATCAACGCGATCGCGATCGAACAAGGAATGCGCTTTGCAATTCGCGAAGGCGGTCGTACTATTGGTGCTGGTGTTGTTTCTAAAATTGTGAAGTAGAACGACCAGCTATTAACTTAGAGCAGAAAAGCTAAGCCTAATGGGGTATAATGCTTTTCTGCTTTAATTTGTTGTTTGTCACTAATCATTTGTCATTGGTGGTAAATACAAATGACGAATGACCAATGACCAATGACAGCCCAAACGAGTTTCTTATAACTCCAACGAGATTACTGAATAAACCGAACCAAGAAAACTAAAAATGGCTACCCTTCAGCAGCAAAAAATTCGCATCCGCTTACAAGCTTTTGACCGCCGCTTACTCGATACCTCTTGCGAGAAGATTGTTGATACGGCAAACCGGACAAACGCTACAGCTATCGGTCCAATTCCCTTACCTACAAAGCGCCGCATTTATTGCGTGCTGCGATCGCCCCACGTTGATAAAGATTCTAGAGAGCATTTTGAAACTCGCACTCATCGCCGAATTATTGACATTTACCAACCTTCTTCTAAAACAATTGACGCTTTAATGAAACTCGACTTACCTGCGGGTGTAGATATTGAAGTCAAGCTGTAACGCTATTTTTTGAGTTGTAAAATGCTCGTTGAGTTACTGACGGTTGACGGTCGCTCGTCAACTGTCAGCCGTCAACTGTTAACTAATTGTAAACAAATCCGTTAAAGTAAAAACAGGATGCGCAGTTACCGTTTTTACGAATAGACAATGACATCTTCTTCTCAAATAGCGGTGCGAGAACTCCCACTGTTTCCATTGCCAGAGGTAGTGCTTTTTCCCAATCGCCCCCTACCTCTACACATTTTTGAGTTCCGCTACCGAATTATGATGAATACAATTCTAGAAAGCGATCGCCGCTTTGGGGTACTATTGTGGGATCCCGTGCAAGGTCAACCTGCTAGAGTTGGATGCTGCGCTGAAATTATTCAGTATCAGCGTTTACCGGACGACCGGATGAGAGTAGCTACTCTCGGACAGCAGCGGTTTCGGGTCTTGGAATACGTGCGAGAAAAACCTTACAAAGTTGGTTTAGTGGAATGGATTGAAGACAATCCACCACAAAAAGACCTTAGACCTTTGGCACGAGAAGTAGAGCAACTGCTGCGAGATGTGGTTAGGCTATCTGCTAAATTGACAGAACAGGAGATAGATTTACCAGAAAATATTCCCGATTTACCTACAGAATTATCCTACTGGGTAGCCAGCAATCTTTACGGTGTCGCAGCAGAACAGCAAACACTGTTAGAAATGCAAGATACGGCGGCGCGGCTAGAGCGGGAAGCAGATATTCTTAAGTCTACGCGCAATCATTTAGCAGCAAGAACGGTGTTGAAAGATACTTTTGAAGCTTGATAATAATCTCTCAGCCTCTTTTAACAAGGTGGAGATGAAGATCCCCCCAACCCCCCTTAACAAGGGGTGATATTTGAAACGATCCCCCCAACCCCCCTTAACAAGGGGGGCTTTCTTTAGAGCCATTCTTGGGTTGCTTTTGTTTCAGCTTGGATTAAATTCGCTTTTAATTTGTCCCAGTCAAGTTGACTAGAATTGGACGCATTTTGGCTCAAACGTCCTGCTTGCAGGAATAACACTTGCGTACAAAATTGTTTAGCTAATTCGAGTTGATGATTGACCATTAATATTGTTGTTTGACCGCTATCTGCTAGTTGGATTAATACTTCGATTAAATGAGATGCTTTACCTGCATCCAAAGCAGAAGTTGGTTCGTCGAGTAAAAGAATTTTCGGTTGGGTAGCTAAAGCACGGGCGATCGCAACGAGTTGTTTTTGTCCGACTGAAAGTTGTAGTTCCGTCTTTTCTAACCAGTCTTCAGGGATATTTAGCCGTTCCATCCAATAGGCAATTTGCTGCTGAATTTGCGATCGCGGCATTTTGCGTAAAACTAGAGGATATTGCAAAGCCTCTCTGACTGTCATTCCCAATAGTTTTGATTCTTGCATTACTAGCGTCACTTGTTGGCGCAACTGAATTGCGGGAATTTGACCATATTCTTTCTCTTCTAAATAAATCGATCCGGCTGTAGGTTCGCTGAGGCGATTGACAATCCGCAACAAAGATGTTTTTCCCGCTCCAGAAGCACCGATAATTGCAATGCGATCGCCTGGAAATGCCTCAAAGGAAATATCCTGCAATAAGTACTGAGAACCTATTGTTGCAGCTAGGCTGACTCCTTCTAGTCTTAATTGTGCTACCTCACTCCTCACTCCTCGCCCCCAGAGTTGAATTAGTTTAATGCGATCGCAGTGGTAACTGTCCAGGCATCAACTAATAATAACAGCAGAGTAAATACCAACAAAATTAAGTACATCCAAGGTTGGGATAAGGGAATGACATTTGTGGTGTCAATTCCAGTTTTTGCTTGTACTTCCCGCACCAATTTGGCAAATCCAGCCACCCGCATCGGGAGTAAATAAGCTTTCCCTTCCTGGCTAAGGAAATAGTATACGAGTCCGCCTTGTCCGGTAGTACGGGGTTTTAACTCTTTGACTTCCGACCAAGGTAAAGACCAACCGTGCCGAAACCACTTAGGAACCCATAGGGGATATGTCACCTGAATTCCTTGGTCATCTAGTATGACTCGTTCGCTGAGTGCGGCGTATAGGGCAATGAAACCGATGCTAATGGGACTTTGTAAAGAAAGAGCGTGAAATCAGGGTAGAATACAAACCAAGACTCAGATTTACGTCAGTCTCGACAG